>DATCFW010000332.1:0-7604 GCA_036509295.1 Solirubrobacteraceae bacterium
GGCGACGTCGTCGCTGAGGTCGACTCTGAGCTGGAGTCCCAATACGGGTCTGAGTCAACGGTAGAGGCCCAGGAAGCGGAAACGGCGGCCGAGGATGCCGTCGAGGACAACATCATCGAGATCGACTTCAGTGACGCCGCAGCGGTCGCCGGTGACTTCGTCGAAGACGTCGGCCCGGTCGTCCTCGCCGCCGCCGCGGATGCGGGTCACCTGACCCTGAGAACCCCCCCAGCGACTCCGCGCCTCGTCACCACCAGCGGCGGGCTGCGCCGGCTCAACGCGATCGTCGCCTCCGCGCTGCAGAGGATCAGACCGAGCGCTCTGCGGCGCGCGCCGCTCCCCAAAGACAAGATTGGCGCCGCGGTGCACGCCGCGCTCGGGCTGCCCGTGCTCTCAGACGTCGGAGCGCTTGCCGTCAACACGAACCGGCTGCAACCCGGCGGTCGCCTGTCCCTGATCGCCCTGGGGCTCGGCGCCGGCAGCGATCACGCTGCCGCGCTCGTTCTCGATGGCCCGCACTACCACGCGACGCGCCTGCTTGACGTCCATTCCGGCGAAACGGGCGCGACGATCCGCCTGCCTCACACACTCGCAGCCGGCCGTTGGACGATCGCCGTCCAGGACCTCTCGAGCGTAACCACCAGCGCAAACGGCGAGCCGGCCGGTACCGCCCTGGTACGCATGGGCATCTTCACCGTGGCCAGCACTGCTCGCCGGTGATCCCTCCGACAGGGGGTCACGGTGTTCGAAGACCGCCGGCGGCCGGCTGGCAAACGCCCCGCGGTTGCGATCGGCCCAGAATCGACTGTGCGATCGCCACTCGCCCGCTACTGCTTTCCCCGGCCCCAGTCAGAAGCCGCTCGCTACCGCCTCCGCGCGCCAGCACCAGCGATCCGGTCTGGTTGGCCGCGCGATCGTCTCAGCCAGCAGGACGCTGGGTTGCTCGAGCGAGCGGACGATCGGGATGGAAGCGCAAGCCGGGGAGGCTCGCGAGCGGGAGCCCGTGCTCCGGGCACCCGGGACTCACCGAACTCGAGACTTTGGAGATAGAGGCACGGAGCCCCACCGCGCCGTGAGCGGTCTCCGCCGAGATTGACGTCTCATGGCCACTGACTGAGCCGAACTGGGCGGGGCGAGCGCACCGCAACTAGTGCGGCGGCCAGGGCACCCGTTGATCGTCGAGACGGTAGGCCACTCGTCCCTCAACGATGTGCAGCGCATCGCGGACGCGCTCCTCTGGCCGTCCGCTGTCGGGAGCGTGGACCCATTGCTTTGTGCAGATCGTCCCGAACTCCCAAACGACGTTCTTCAAGGCCGCGACGCGCTCGCAGATCTCGTCAATCTCCGCCACGGTGAAGTTGCCCTGTTGGACGGGCTCCTTCACGTTTCGCGCCGACACCCGAATTCGCGCCGCAGTCGGCGCTTCGAAGTCCTCGCGGGTCCAACGGGCGGTGAGCCAATCGCCGGGCATGATCCGGTTCCGCTCCTCGATCTCCTCGATCTCCTCGTTGACGCGCTTCCGCAGCAGCTTCTCGATCGCCTGCCCGTCCTGGTCAAGCTCGCCGACTGCGCGACAGATCGCAAAGAACGGATCGGCAACCTGTTGAGCCATCAGTGATCCGAGCACGAGTTGGGCGGCGTCGCGCTTCTGCTCGTCCGTGGTGTGGAGGGCGATGATCTCCCGCATCCCAGCGACCAGCAGCGAGAACTCGACCGTGTAGCGGCCAATAGCGCAGTAGGCGTCATCGCGTTGCTCGCGAGCATCCCCAAGGGCGACGACAGCAGGCGGCTCGCTCATGCGGAAGGAGCTTACGGAGCGGTCCGGCCGCGCTCGATATGACTGCTTTCACTCCGATGACGTCACATGCTGAACGATCGCAACGGCGCGGCATACCGATGGGCGGGATCAGACGTCCCGGGCCAGCCGGCTCGGCCGCGGCGCCGGTGCGCCGGGACCGACGCTGCGTAGGCAAATGGCTGAGTTTGCCCACCTCCGCCTCGGCCCTGCTCTCGGCGATGTCCGTGGCCAGCGCGCACCCCCTTTGGCAGCGAGCAGCAGTCAGACCGGCCCCGCGTGGGCCGACGAGAGTGCCGCCTGTGGGTGAGAACCGCACTGATGATGGGGATCGACGCCGGCGCTGGTGGTCGTAGCGGACGCGCCCGCAGGGAAGCCAGCGCCTTGAAGCCGGCGCGGGCAACCCCCGCCGGTCAACGACCGTCCACAGCACATGGAGTCAGGGTTCTGCCGATCGGGTTGGCGGCGGACGATGGCGCAGAGCTAGTCGTGGTGTGTCAGGAGGCGCATTTCGATGACGCGGCGTCGGGGGGAATGCCCGTGCCGGTGCGTTCCGGGCCTTGGGGACTCGTCCACGTGATCGACTTGGGCAGTGGTCCTTTGAAGGGGGCGTAGATCGCGATCATGCCGTTGGTTGCCTTGATGGGCTGAGAGGATCCGTTGGAGTACTGGGCCTTGATGTCCGAGGCGTCCGGCGGCATCAACCCGGCGACTTCAAGCTCGGTCGGTGGGAGATTGGGAGAGCAGATGGTCACCCCTACGTCCGCCGGGGTTGTGGCGGTGTACGGGAAGGGTTGGCAGCCCCCGATCACGCTGTCTGAGCTCACCACGCAGATCGATTGGTGCGCCGGCACGATGTAGAGGGATTGCCCGCGCGAGGTGACGACGGCTCGCCGGCTGCCGGCGGCCAGGCCCCCCTGGCTGAGCACGTAGGGATCTGGCACTCCGTACGGTGGGATATCGCCGGGCCGCTGGCGGCGGGCCAGCACCGGGTACGCCTCGGTCATCGCCGCCAACTCCGAGTCGGTCGGGGGCGACCTGAGCGGCAAGCCGCTCGGAATGAGATGCTCGGAAGGAAACAGGCGGCCGAGCGTCTGCGTAACCCAGCGATCGTCGATCTGACCGAGCCGCGCCGCGGCGATCCGGCCGCGGCGATCAATGACGAACGTCTCGGGCACCCCGGTGACGCCGAACGAGCGTCCGAAGCGGCCGTTGATGTCGCGCAGGACCGGATAGGTGATATGCGCGGCGCGCACGAATGCGTCGGAGGCGGCTGAGTTATCTCGGTAGGTCACGCCGAGCACCGTCGCGTTCTGACCCGCGATGACAGCTTGTGCCTGCTCCAATGTCGCTGTTTCGGTCTTGCATGGCTGACACCAGGACGCAAACACGTTGAGCACGACCACCTTCCCGCGGAAGCTCTTAAGGCTTCGAGTTCCCGACGAGCCCAAAATCGGCAGCGCCATGCTCGCGTCGGGTGCCGGCGGGCGAATCCCGCGAGCCAACGCGGCCTCGACTGACGTTGGAGGAATCAGCGCCGGTCTGGGGTGAGCCGGTCGTGGCTGAGATGCGGGCCGGCGGTCCTGGTTGTGTCCAAGCAGGACGATCGCCAGCGCGGCAACGAGCAACGGGACGGCGACGGCGAGCCCGAGTCCAACTTGCGCCACACGCGAGAACAGGCCGACGCGGACTCGCTGATCCCTTCGATCAAGCCCCTCCGGCGGAGGGGCATTTCGGCCGGGGATTTGATCCTCATCCTTGAGCCTGCGCCAAACATCCTCGATCGTCGGGGGGTCGCACGTGGGGACGGGATTGACGGCGCGCAGCCGTGCAAGGAGGTCTGTCATTTCGTTGCCTCTGTGGGCCGTAGGATGATGTCGGTCTCGCGGTTGATTTGAGCCATTGCCCTACCGAGCCGACGCCGCGCCCGATGCAGCCGGACCGCAAACGTCGCTCGCGAGCAGCCCAATGCCACGGCCGCCGAGGCCGGATCGAGGTCCTCCCACGCGACCAGCAGCAGGATCTCGCGGTCGCGGTCGCTCAATCTCGCCAGCGCCCCGAAGAGGTCCGGCTCGCCGGCGATCTCATCGCGCCACGCGCTCGCATACAGCGGGCCGAGCTGTGCGGTCAACGCCTCGCGTCGGCCCGCCGCTCGGCGATGGTTGGCGAGGACACGTCGCGTCGTTGCGAGCAGCCAGGGCAGCGGATCGTCGGGGATCTCCTCCAACCGACGAAACGCCACCACGAACACCTCGCTGACGATGTCGTCAGCCGTTGATGCATCGATCCGGCGCAGCGTGTACGCCCGTACCGCTCGCGCATGCTCAGCAAACAGCGCCTCTAACCGCCGGGCTCGCTCAAGCTCCACGTCTGGTCTATGTCCGCTCGCCGCTCAGGATTACAGAGGCTTCCAAAGCATGATGCCGCTCGTCACCGGCTTCCCCTTCCTCGCCGTTCCGACACTCTTGCCCACGCAGTTGCCGCCGGTGCTGAGCAGCAATCACCCGATGCCAGCAGAGCAGCGTCGTGCCGCGGGGCCACACTGCTGAGCCGCGCCTCCCTACGGGAGTAATGCTTACGCACGAGGCTGGATAACGAGCCTGGCCTCTGGCCCTGCTCCCGGCGAGCCTCGTGCAGGAGCAGCAGAGGATTGACGGGTCAACGCAATGCTCCACGAGGAGGGGAAGATGCAACCCGTTCTGTACGAGGCCTCTGGCCACCGCCGATCACCGGTCACGATGCCCGGACTTCGTGAGGGTCGTGCTCCGAGGAACCAAGGCCGCCGGTACCCGCCGACCCGCCCACGGTGGAGGAGATTGCCGCTGTGATGCGCGCTGCCGACCACGGCGCCGACGGCGCCCGATTGCGGGCCTGATCGTGATCTTGTGGCGTGCGGGTCTTCGGATCGGCGAGGCCCTCAATCCTGCCGAGACCGACCTTGCCGCGCGACGGATTACCCGGCTCAGCCGACTTGCGATGACTTCTCAGCGTTCGGACAGTCACCTAAAACGAAACCTCAGGACGCGAAGCCAGACGCGAACGACACTCAAGGAGGTGCACGATGGGCAAGGTGCTGACGCACATGACGATGTCCCTGGACGGCTACATCGCCGACCCCGACGACCAACCGGGCGAGCTCTTTGACTGGTATGAGGTCGGAGAGGTCTCTGTCCCCAGTGGCAACGAGACCGTCACGTTCGACGTCGACGAGGCGAGCGCGGAGATGCTGGGAGATCTGACGGAGAAGGCCGGAGCCCTCGTCTCCGGCCGGCGGCTGTTCGACATCGCCAACGGCTGGAACGACGCGCACCCGGCCGGTATGTCGGTCGTCGTCGTCACTCACAACCCGCCGGACAACGCCGCCGAGCGATGGCCCAAGACGACGTTCGTCGACGGCGTCGAGCTGGCGATCGCCAAGGCCCGGGAGATCGCCGGCGACAAGAACGTCACGCTCGCCAGCCCGAACGTCATCGCGCAGGCACTCGAGCTCAGCTTGGTCGACGAAATCTGCGTAAGCCTCGTGCCTGTCCTGTTCGGCGACGGCATTCCGTACTTCTCCAAGCTCAACCGCGGGCACCTGCTGCTCGAGGACCCAGTCGTGGTGCAGGGTCACCGGGCGCTGCACCTCACCTACGCGGTCCGCCGCTGAGGACAGGTCAGCGACGCACCGCCTGCACCGTCCTGGCGCGCGTCCGCAGCAGGCGTCCCATCGCCGCCATACGCACCCGCCGAAACGTGCGGAAGGGTCGAGGTCGCACGACCCCTCAACCTCAAGGGCGCAGACAAGCCACCCCAGCAATGCGGGCGTCACGTGAAACGATCCTCCGACGGCTTTCGCTCCGATACAGGCGATCCTGCGCGCGTCGCGCGTTGAGACCGAAGCAGAGCTCAGGCTGTCCCTGCATGTCGCACCCACTCATCGCCACATCTGCGACTTCGGTGCCCGGATCTCACCTAGGCACGAGGCCTGATGTAGAGCCTACCCTCGGGGCCGTGATCGGGCCGGTCAAAGTGTCAGCTCGCCCGTTGATGACGGCACGCGATTGGACGGAGCGGCGCCGGAGAGCGAGCTACGGGCGTCCGCAGACCTTCTGGGCCTGCGCGACCGCGGGCGCGCTCATGTTGACGTTGCTGCCGGGTCGCGGCCCGATCTCGATCCCGCCGCCCGGAGGGAACGCCGGATCAGGGTAGTTCGGGACGCCGTGGGCGCGCATGCATTCAGAGAACTTCACCGCGCCCTCCTTCTGGGAGGCGGTGATCGGAGGTCGCGGATGGCCGGCGTTGAACGCCGTCATGCACAGGTTCAGCGCGGCGTGGAACGCGGGTGCGTGGATGTCCATCGTCGGCGGGATCGAGATCCCTAGGATCGAGATGCCGGACGTCGGGGAGCCACCCGGGTCGGGGAAGCCGGACACGCCGTGCGCGCGCATGCACTTGGCAAACGTGAGTCCAGCCTGGTTGTTGGCGCCGTTCGAGGTCCCGGCCGCACTCACCCCGACGCCCGCGCCGCCAGACGCAGCCAGCATCAACGCGCACGCCGCCACGGCCAGCACGGACGCGAACGGGGCGATCGGCCGGCGGCGCCACGGCATGCTCGAGGTTTACCGACTGCGGGGTATGGGCGGGGTAACGCCGTTACACGCCCGTTATGTCCGCGGCGGCGATGGCGTCGCTTGCGCTCCCGCCGCCGCGACGGAGTCGCGACCCGACCGCCGCCGGTTGCGCTGTCAGAATCGAGCGCAATGAGCGACACAGGACGCGATCAGCATGCGAGGATCGGCGTCTCGGATGTTGCGGTCATCGATGAGGACACAAACCAATAGCTACACGGCGTATGGCATCGGCTGCGCCGGCGTGTGGGGCGTCATCCTGCTCCTCGGGCGGCGCCGGTTGGATTCTCAGACCTGGAACACGCTTCGGCTCGTGTGTGGCGGATGGTGGATGGGCTGGACGTCGGCCACGATCGCCCGCGTCGGCTACCCGCCGCCCGCAGCTCACGCCTGCGGGCGAGAAGAGGCTCCGCATCATTTCGATTGTCCTGGTCGCGCTTGGCCTTGGCAATGCCTTCCGCATGTTGGTCGCCGGCAAGCGATCGCCGGCAAGCACGAGCTGAGTTGGTGAGCCCGGCGGTGCGTCGGCGGGCCATACCCACCGGCACCATAATCCACCCGGCGCGCCCGGTCAGAGCCTCCAGCCTCGCCCACGCTGCTGCTCGCCTCCGGCATTCCGAGCGTCTGCTCGGCGCCAAACGACACGCCCGCATGGGAACGATCTGGGCGGGCTCGATCCCGCACACGCTGGCCTCCCCACGAGGACGTTGAGACGCTTTGGACCGCCATCCGCAGGCACCGAAGCAGCCCTAAGTCGGGTCAACTCCGCATATGCATAGCGTGGATCTCAAGCGCGCTGAGCCAGCCTCGCTTCCGGCGAGCCTCAGTGCTGTTGGTCCCGAGCGCAGCGAGCGATTGGCGCCGGTCAGATCGCCTGCGCGCGATCGGATCAGTTCGGGGTGCTACCGCACGACGGCTGTCTGTTTCCGTCGGCCTGTTCCGGTCAGCGGACGGCGATTTCGGCTGATAGCTCGTACGGGGGGATGAGCCCGAGGTGGTCGCCGCTCCAGAACCGCCCTGGGTCGTACCAGCTTGGCGGTCGGGTGTTGGGGAGTAGCCCCATGTGCTGGTAGGTCGTGGCCACGAGTTGGGCGCAGAAGACGGTTTCGACTGACGAGGGGCGGCGAGCGCGGCTACCGAGCCACCCGGTGAGGAGCTCAAGCGTGGTCGGGAACGGCCGGCCGTCGAAGCGGTCGATG
>DATCFW010000333.1:0-7293 GCA_036509295.1 Solirubrobacteraceae bacterium
GGGCGGCAGCGGCGCCGGAAAGTCGACGACGATGCTGGCGATGCTGGTCGCCGAGATCGGGCTCGGCCGACCGGTGGTCGCGATCGACATGAAGGGCTCGCCGGCGTTCGCGGCGGAGCTGCGCCGCGCCGCCCATGCCGACGGGCGCGAGCTGCGGATCTGGACCCCCGACGGGCCGAGCCAGTGGAACCCCCTCGCCCACGGCAACGCCACCGCGCTCAAGGACATGCTCATCTCCACCGAGCGCTTCACCGAGCCGCATTACCAGCGCGCGGCCGAGCGCTACGTGCAGACCGCGCTGCAGGTGTTGCACGCCGCGCATCCCGATCGCCCGGCGCAGCTGGCGGAGGTGGTGGCGGTGATGGAGCCTCGCCGGCTCGCGTCGGTGCTGCGGCACGTGCCGGGGCCGCTGGCCGACCGGGTGCAGGACTACCTCGGCGGCCTGACCACCGATCAGCTCAGCGCCGCGCGCGGCCTGGGGACCCGGCTGGCGGTGCTGAGCGAGTCCAGCGCCGGCCAGTTCCTGCACGGCGGCGATCCGGCATCCGCGGCCACCATCGACCTGCGCGCCGGGCTGGAGGGCGGGGACGTCATCCTGCTCAGCCTCAACGCGAGCGTGTACGGGCAGCTCGCGGCGCAACTCGGGGCGCTGGCGATCCAGGGGCTCGTCAGCGCCAGCGGGCACCGGTTGGCGCCGGACGGGCAGGCTGCCCGGGCGGGTCTGGTTCCTGCCACGATCGGCATCGACGAGTTCTCGGCGCTGGGCGCCGACAATGTGCTCGCGCTCGTGGCCCGGGGGCGCGAGCCGGGCGTCCGGGTGCTGCTGGCCACCCAGGAGATGGCGGACCTGGAGCGGGCCGGCCGCGGCTTTCGCGACCAGGTCCTCGGCATCGTCGGGATCAAGATCATCCACCGCCAGGACGTACCGGCATCCGCCGAGATGGTGGCCCAGATGGTCGGCACCGAGCGGGTCTGGGAGGAGACCGAGTACATCCGCGGCGTGTTCGCCGGCACCGGCGGCAATCGGGGGACGCGGCGCCTCGCCGACCGCTATGTCGTGCATCCCAATGAGATCAAGACGCTGCCGGTGGGCGCCGCCGTCGTGCTCACCAAGCTGCCGAGCGCCGACGTGCGACGGGTGCACGTGCGGCCCGAGCGCGGGCGCGACTATCCGGCGCCGGGGGTGACGCGGTAGGCGTCGAACACCGCGTCGATGTTGCGCAGGCGATTGATCGCCTGATCGAGCGTGCGGGTGTCCCCCACTTCGACGACAAACCGGTTCTTGACCATCGGATGGTTGACGGTGCAATGGGCGTCGAGGATATTGATGCCCGCCTCGGCGAAGGTCCGTGTCATGTCCTCCAGGAGACGGTGGCGGTCCCACCCGTCGACCTGGATCTCGACCCGGAAGGAGGTCTCAGCGTCACCGTCCCACGAGACGTTGGTGAAGCGCTCGGGATCCTTCTTGAGCACGGCGACGTTGGGACAGTCGTCGCGATGGATGGTGATCCCCCGCCCGAGCGAGATGTAGCCGACGATTGGGTCCCCGGGCACCGGCCGGCAGCACTTGGCCAGGCGCAGCATGACCTCGTCGATGCCCTCGACGGCGATCCCGAACTGCGCCGATGACGTGGTCGGGCGCGTCCGGCGGCGATTGGTCTGGATCAGGTCGTCGGTGGCGGTCGGCTCTGACTCGGCGGCCTCGCCCTGCTTGAGGCGCTGCATCACCTTGTTGACGACGGTGGTGGCCGAGATCTTGGCGGCGCCGAGCGCGATGTAGAAGTCGTCGCCCTTGCGGAAGCCCATCTCCCGGATGACGTCGGCCAGCAGCGGCGAGCCGACCAGCTTCTGGGCCGGCAGCCCCTGCTTGCGCAGCGCGTCCTGGAGCTGCTCGCGGCCGGTGTGCTCGGTGTCGCGCCGCGACTCGGCCTTGAACCACGCCTTGATCTTGTTGCGGGCGCGGGTCGTCTTGACCAGCGCCAGCCAGTCGCGGGAGGGGCCGCGCTCGCGCTTGGAGGTGAGCACCTCGACGATATCGCCCGAGCGCAGCTGGTAGGAGAGCGGCACGATCTTGCCGTTGACCTTGGCGCCGACGCAGCGGTGGCCGACGTCGGTGTGGATCTCGTAGGCGAAATCCAACGGCGTGGAGCCGGCGGCGAGCGACTTGACCTCGCCCTTGGGCGTGAACAGGAAGACCTCGTCCTCGAACAGGTCGACCTTCAGCGTCTCCATGAACTCGCGCGAGTCGGCCATGTCCTGCTGCCAATCCATCAGCGACCGCAGCCACTTGAGCTTCCCGTCGGGATCGTTCGCCGCCCGGCTGCCGTCCGAGCGCGGCGCGCCCTCCTTGTACATCCAGTGGGCGGCGATCCCAAATTCGGCGAGGTCGTGCATCTCCCGAGTGCGGATCTGGATCTCCAGCGGCCGTCCCTCGGGCCCGATCACGGTGGTGTGCAGCGAGGAGTACATGTTGAACTTCGGCATCGCGATGAAGTCCTTGAAGCGCCCCGGCAGCGGCTTCCACAGCGAGTGGATCACGCCGACGGCGCCGTAGCAGTCCTTGACCGAGTCGACGAGCACCCGCATCGCCGTGAGGTCATAGATCTCGTTGAACTCCCGCCCCTTCTTGGTCATCTTGGCGTAGATGGAGTAGAAGTGCTTGGCGCGGCCGGAGATGTCGGCGTGGATCCCCAGCTCGGCCAGCTCCGTGGCGACGATGTCCCCGGCCTCGGTGACGTAGCGCTCGCGCTCCCCCCGCTGCTGGGCGACGAGGCCCTTGATCTCGGTGTACTTGCGCGGGTGCAGCGTCTGGAAGGCGAGGTCCTCCAGCTCCCACTTGATCGCGTGGATGCCGAGCCGATGGGCGATCGGGGCATAGATGTCGAGCGTCTCGCGCGACTTGTCGATCTGCTTCTGCTTGGACATGGCCGAGATGGTGCGCATGTTGTGCAGGCGATCCGCGAGCTTGATCAGGATCACGCGGATGTCGGTGGCCATCGCCACCACCATCTTGCGGTAATTCTCGGCTTGCGCCTCGTCCCGGGACTGGAAGGTCAGCCCGTCGAGCTTGGTGACGCCGTCGACGAGCCCGGCGATCTCGTCGCCGAACGTCGCCGCCACCTCCTCCAGCGACGCGCTCGTGTCCTCGACGGTGTCGTGCAGCATCGCCGCGCATAGCGTCGCCGTGTCCAGCCGCATGCCGGCGCAGATCTTGGCCACCCCGACCGGGTGGATGATGAACTCCTCGCCCGACAGCCGTCGCTGATCGGCGTGGTGGACGCAGGCGTAGGCGAATGCCGCCGCCACCCGGTTGCGGTCCACGAGCGCGTGGTCGGCGTGCTCCTCGACGATCGCGAACAGGTCCCCGAGCAATCGCTGCTCAAACGGGGATAGCTCCGGACTGTCGATCGCGCCCCCCGGCACCCCGGCGCCGTCGCCCGGAACCGCGGGACCACTGACGCCAGCGGCGCCGTCGGGGCCCGGCCGGTCGCCGGCGAGGACGGCGGATTTCCCGTCACCCTCGCGACCGCCGGCCTCCTGGGCCGGCTTGCCGTTCCCGCCGGGATCGCTGCGGCCGATGCCTCTCAGCCGACGGCTCGAAGATTTTCGCTGTTCAGGTATCGCTTGCCGTCCTCATATCGCTGCGCATAGGTCCTGAACGACGGCGAGCGGTCCAGCGCGGTGGGCGCCGCGCCCGCAATCTCGAGGGCCGGCAGATCCCGGTCGAGGCTGACGAGCTCCAGCTCCGCGAGAACCCGGACCAGTCTGCCGGCCAGTCGGGCCGATCGACCATACGGACCGTCGCCGCGAAGCAGGCGCTCGAGCTCCTCGCCGGCCGCCCGCTCCCGCGTCCGCAGATCGCGATAGAAGGCGACGAGCGAAGCACGGAGTCCGTACTCCAGCTCGTGCATCTGCTCAGCAAAGCGTAGCTCAGGCACGCCCCAGGCAAGGTGGGTCACTCCCGAGCCGGTGGTGAGGATCCGCGCGGCGGCGGCGCTCGAGGGCGGATCGAGGGCGACGACGTGCCCGAAAGCGAGCACTCGCTCGGGTTCGTGCTCGAGCCAACCGTAGCCGGCGAGGGTGAAACCGCCGACGCGCTGCTGGAGTCCGGGCAGCCGCCGCGGGACGTCGGCGCACACGGCGAGTACCGCCTCCCCGCCGGCGACCGCATCGACGAGGACCGACAGGGGGCTGTGGCCCCGCCGGTCGATCACGGTCCGTTTGCGCTCGTCCGGTCGCTCCGGGAGGTCCAGGAGCGCGTCGAGCTCGGCCAGCACCGATGCCAGGTAGTCCCCTCCGTCCTCAGTCAGCAGGGTGATCGGGGCCGGGGCGCACGGCTGGGCGTGGCGCAGGACGAGCCGGGGCTCGACCGCGCCGTTCCAGGAGTTGCGCTCGAGCTTGAACGTCGCATCGAGCGGCTGATGGGGATCATCGGCGACCCGTCCGTCACAGCCGAAGGCGACCGCCCGGGCGCGCACGCCGCCCGAGGTGACCGAGAAGCGGGCGTGGCGGCCTTCCCCCATCGGAGTGACATCACCGAACCGACCGCCCGGAACGAGCAGGCGAGGGGACGGATTGCCCATCCCGCACGGCTCGAGGACCGCGAGCTCGTCGGCCAGATCGAGGCCCAGCTCGGTCCCGGAGACCACGGCATCGACCCGCTCGCGCCGTTCGAGCAGATCCGGGGTGAGCACCGCCGCGGCGTGGGCCTCAAACGCCGCCCGGAACGCGTCGATCCGGTCGGCGGCGATGGTCAGGCCCGCCGCCGCGCGATGCCCGCCGTAGCGCCCGAGGTCCGCCGCGCACGCGTGCAGGCCGGCGAGCAGATCGAAGCCCGGGATGCTCCGGCCCGAACCCGTGCCGATCGATCCGGTACCGACCGAGCCGTCGAGGGCGATCAGCACCGCCGGCCGGTGATGGCGCTCGACGATCCGCGACGCGACGATGCCGACCACCCCGGCGTGCCACTCCTCGGCGGCGAGCACGTAGGCGCTGCGCGGGTGGCCGGCGTCGAGCTCGCGGACCTGAGCCTCGGCTTCCCACAGGATGCGCTGCTCGACCGCCCGGCGCTCGGCGTTGACGCCGTCGAGCTCGGTGGCGATCGCCCGGGCCCGCGCCGGGTCCTCGCACAGCAGCAGCTCCAACCCGGCGTCGGCGCGGCGCAGCCGGCCGGCAGCGTTGATCCGCGGGGCCAGGCGGAAGCCGAGCGTCCCGGCGTCCAGAGCGCTCGGATCCGCGCGGGACACGGCGATCAACGCTCGCAGCCCCGGCTTGGCAGTCGTGGCCAGCGCCGACAGCCCCTGGCGCACGAGCCGGCGGTTCTCGCCGGTGAGCGGGACGAGGTCGGCGACCGTCGCCAATGCCACCAGGTCGAGATCCTCGGACGCGGTCGCCGCGCCGAGCGCCTGCGCCAGCTTGAACGCCACCGCGGCGCCGCACAGGCTCGCGCACGGGTAGGCCGACAAGGCGGGGTGCACGATCGGGCAGTCCGGCAGCGTCCCGTCCGGGCGCGGCGCATGGTGGTCAGAGACGACGACCGCGACGCCGGCGGCGACCGCGGCAGCGACCTCGTCGACCGCGGTGATGCCGCAGTCAACGGTGACGATCAGCGCGGTTCCCCGCTGGGCCAGGCGTTGTACGGTGGCGGCCGAGAGGCCGTAGCCATCCTCGCTACGGCTCGGTAGGAACCAGCCGACATCGGCTCCGAGCGCGCGCAGCGCCCGGACCATGATCGCGGTGGCGCAGACGCCGTCGACGTCGTAGTCGCCGTGGACGACGATCCGTCCCCCGGCGTCGATCTGGCGCCGAATCACGGCCACCGCCCGCTCGATCCCGGTGAACTCCCGCGGATCATGAGCGTCGTCGGCGGCGAGGAACTCCCGCGCCCGCTCCGGGTCGGCGAGGCCGCGGCGGACGAGGATCTGGGACAGCACGTGGCCGATGCCCAGCTCGCGCTCGAGCGTTAGCGCGTCGGGCAGCGAGTACGGCGCGATCTCGAGGCGGGGGGGTGCGGCATCCGTCGCCGGCGGCGCCGTCGACGGCACGACCTGCAGCGGCGGCGGTGCGGTCGGCGTCGGCGCCACTGTGCGCGGCGGCGGGACGTCGGCAAGCGTGGCGGCCTGGACCATCGCGCCAGCGTAAGCGGCGGCGCAGACGGATCAACGCGCGGCGACGAGCGCGGCGACGCCCCGCGTCGCGCCCCGCCTACGAGGCGTAGCCGAGGGCGCGCAGGTCCTTCTGCAGCTCGGCCACGAACGCCGTCTCGCTGCGGTGGGGCAGGCCCAGGGTGCTGCGAAGCTGGTGCCGGCGCGCGAGACCGGCCAGCGTGGAGGCGACCAGCTTGGAGTTGCCGAGCAGGTCCTCGTCGGCGGCCCAGGCGGCGATGAAGCCTGCGCCATTGCTGACGTGGTGCCGGAACGCGTTCATCCAGCGGGCCGCGTCGGGCTTGATCAACGCGGGGTACTGCCGGGTCACGTTGACGAATCGGCGATCGATCACGCGCCAGATCTGGACCGGCGCCCCCGAGTCGGCGAAATCGGTGTAGCCCGCCTCGGCGATGCGGGCGTCGGCCGAGACGAACTCATAGTGGGCATCGAGCTTGACGATCTTCGCGCCGGCGTCGAGGAAGTTGTGCTCGACCTTGACGTAGGTCATCGTGCCCGGGTCGAGGCTGAACACCTGATCGACGAAGCAGCAGTGCGCGCCGCCGCTGTAGAGGCCGAGCAGCACATCGGGCTGACCACTGGACTCGACGTCGAGCACCTTGAGCGGCGACCGGCCAGGGGTCAGCGCGGTGACGTCGCACAACCTCCCGCAGAACTGCGAGCGGACGTGCTGGTCATACAGCTTCCGGCCGTTGAGCTTGATCGTCAGCCGCGTCTTGGCCGGGGTGCCGACGCCGCTCAGCGAGGCGGACACGTGGCTCGTCGTCGCCGCGACGCCGCGATCCGCGGCCGCGTATCCGTGCGCAGCCGCGTCGGCGTGCGCCGCCGCCGACGCGGGGAGCGCCAGACAGGCCGCGAGCAGGGCCAGGGTCGTGATCGGTCGCCACCGCATCGGCGCGGCCATGCTACCGCGGCGGCGGAGCGCGGGTGACGCTCGCCAGTGGTCGCGGCCGCGGCCACTGGTGCACCGTTCCCACGGAACGCCGCTCAGAGGGTGATGCCGCCGGCTTCGCCGGCTCGCTCGCGGCGGGCGCCCTCGAAGTAGATCAGCGCGATCCCGATCAGCGCGCCGGGGATCGCCTCCAGCGCGGTGGTGATGTGGGTCGCGTGGCGCCCGGGGATCACGAAC
>DATCFW010000334.1:0-3550 GCA_036509295.1 Solirubrobacteraceae bacterium
GTGTCGCAGCCGCCGCAGGTAGACCTCGCCGTGGGCGGTGGAGTCGGCGAGCTCCTGACGGGGCGAGAGCAGTGACGGCGGGGTGCGATCCCCGTCGGCGGCGCTCATGCCGCGCGGACGCCGGCTCTGAACTTCGGCACCGTCATCGTGACGGTCGTCCCCCGGCCGAGCGTCGACTCGATCTCAAGGCCGTAGGCCGGGCCGAACGCCGCCTGCAATCGCGCCTGGACGTTGGTCAGCCCCACCCCCTTGCCGTGCCCGGCGAGGATCGCCGCCGCGTGCTCGCTCTCCATCCCCACGCCGTCGTCGGTGACCCGCAGCTCGACGTCGGCGTCGATGTCACGCCCAACGATCTCCACCCGGCCGCGCCCGTTGCGCTCGACCCCATGGCGGACGGCGTTCTCGACCAACGGCTGCAACGACAGCATCGGCAGCACGGCGTGCAGGACCTCGGGCGCCACCTGGAGGCGGACCTGGAGGCGGTCGCCGAACCGCGCCCGCTCGAGCCGAAGGTACTTCTCGACGTAGCTGAGCTCGTCGGCGAGCGTCACGTACGGGCTGCGGCCGCGAAACGCGTAGCGAGTGAACTCGGCGAACTCGGTGAGGAGCTCACGCGCCTCCTCGGGGTTGGAGTGGATGTAGCCGGCGATCGCGGCCAGCGCGTTGTAGACGAAATGCGGTGAGATCTGGGCGCGCAGGGCGTGGAGCTCGGCCCGGGCCAGCCGCTCGGATTGCGCCTCGAATTCGGCGAGCTGGAGCTCGGCGGACACCAGGCTCGCCGCGTCGCCGACGGTCCGCGTCTCCTCCGGCGTGAGCCGCCAGCCGCGGTGAAACAGCGCCAGGAACGTGCCGGCCCGTTCGCCTCCGACGACGAGCGGGGCGAGCACCGCGCCGCCGATCGGACAGCCGGGATACGCACAGCGGATCCGAGACTCGACGTGCAGGCGGTCGTCGCGGGCGGCGCGAGCGATCAGCGCGAGCCACTCGGCGTCGTCGTGGTGCTCGAACCCGGTCCCGGCGAAGGCGAGCACGTGGTCGTGGTCCACCAGCGCGACGGCGAGCGCCTGGGTGAGCGTGCGCAGATGGCCGACCGTCTTGGCGGCGCTGTCGGCCGACAGGCCGCGACGCAGGTGCGGCAGCGTCGCGGTGGCGGCATGCAGCGCCTCCTGCATCGCCCGCTGCTCGTTGGAGATCACCCGCGGCGGCCGGATCAGCCTGAACCCGGCGAGCGCCGACGCGGCGATCGCCCACCCGAGCAGAACACCGAGGATCACCTCCATGTGGCCGCGGAGCATATTCGGCCGCGGACGCCCGCGGGGCGCCCATCCGTCCAGGGGCGCCGAGCGCACAGGTATCATTCAGCACTAGTGGTCTCTCCCGTCAGTACGGTTGCACCGCTGAAATGACCATCGTTCTTGGCGTCGTGCTCGGGGCCGGGCTCGCCACCGCCATCGGTATCGGCTGGATGCGGGTCCACGCGCCCCGGGCGGCGCGCACGCCGGAGGCGCTCGGCATGCAGTCGGCGCTGCACGCCGCCACCGCGACGCTGCCGCACCTCCGGCGGGGCCTGACCGCGAGCTCGGCCGCGCAGGCGGTCCCCCACCTGCGCGAGCTGACCGGCGCGGCATCGGTGGCGCTCGCCGACACCCGCACGGTGCTGGCAATCGACGGCGAAGGCGGAGAGCAGGTGAGACCGGGTGACATGCTGTCCCGGCTGCTGGCCCGCACCCGCGACGATCGGCTGCGGATCGAGCCCCGGCTGACCTCGTCGGATCCGAGCTGTCCGTTGCGCTCGGCGGTGCTCGCGCCGCTGCTCGTCCAGGGCCGGCGGGCCGGAACGCTGATCGCCTTCTACCGAGTGACCGGCCGGCCGCCGAGCAGCGAGCTGCGCGTGGTCCAGGAGGCCGCCAGCCTCGTCTCCGCCCAGCTCGAGCTGTCGCTCGTCGACGAGCAGGAGGAACGCCTGGCCCGAGCCGAGCTACGCGCGCTGCGCGCCGAGATCTCCCCCCACTTCATCTACAACGCACTCGCCGCCGTTGCCGGGGACATCCACAGCCGTCCCGACGAGGCGCGCGAGCTGCTCATCGACTTCGCCGAGTTCACGCGGTACCTGTTCCGCGACGGCCGCTCCTACGTGACGCTGGCCGAGGAGCTGGAGCACGTGGAGCGCTATCTGCGGCTCGAGCAGGCGCGGTTCCGCGCACTGCACGTCGAGATCGATGTCGCGCCCGAGACGCTCGGCGCGGTCGTGCCGGCGATGTCGGTGCAGCCGCTGGTCGAGAACGCGGTGCGCCACGGGATCGAGCGCCGCGCGGGGACGGGCCGGGTGACGATCGCGGCCCGCGTGGTCGGGGATGACGTCGAGCTGCGCGTGTGCGACGACGGCCGCGGCATCGAGGCTGATCGTCTCCCCGGACTGCTGGCCGGCGCCGGCGGCGGGATCGGGCTGTCCAACGTCGACGCCCGGCTGCGAGCGACGTTCGGCGAGCGCTACGCGCTGCGAATCGACTCGCACCTCGGCCGCGGGACCACCGCCGTGATGACCGTCCCGAACCTCGTCGGCGAGGAGTCCACGCCCCCGGCACAGGCCCGCACCGGGGTGCGGGCGTGACGGACGACGGGCGTACGATCCCGAACCGATGAGCGACGATCAGCTGACGATCCTGGCCGTCGACGACGAGCGGACCCAGCTCGAGGACCTCGCGCGGCTGCTGCGCAACTCTCCCAGTGTGCGTGAGGTCGAGTGCGCCTACGACGGCCACGAGGCGCTGCGCAAGGCGACCACCCAGGCGTTTGACGCGATCTTCCTGGATGTCCGGATGCCCGACCTCGACGGCCTGGAGCTGGGGCGCGTGCTCCGGCGGTTCGCGGCCCCGCCACAGCTCGTGTTCGTCAGCGCATATGACAGCGCCGCCGTCGACGCGTTCGAGCTGCACGCGCTGGACTACCTGCGCAAGCCGGTCGGCCGGCGGCGAGTCGAGGAGGCGATCGAGCGGATCGCCGCGGCGGTGGAGTCGACGGCGGCGTCGGGTGAGCGCAACCCGGCGCGGCTCGCGGTTCCAAGCGCCGACGAGCACGAGATGATCGCGGTGGCCAACCTCCACGGCGGGTCGACGCGACTGCTCGCCCGCGGCACGATCCTCTACGTCCAGTCCTACGGGGACTTCGTCCGGATCGTGACCGCCGACGGGCGCTACCTGCTGCGATCGACGCTGGGTGAGATCGAGCGGCGGTGGGCGCCGCTGGGGTTCGTGCGCGTACACCGCCAGTACGTCGCCAATCTGCGCAACGCCATCGAGCTGCGCCCGCAGCTGGGCGGGACCGCGGAGCTGACGTTCGCCGACGGGCAGACGATCCCGGTGGCGCGCCGGCACACCGCCGAGCTGGGACGGCGCCTCAGCGTCTGATCCGCCGTCCCGTCGCTCGTCGCTCGTCGCGGGCGCCGGAATCTCAGTTCTCAGCGGCCTGCTCTTCCTTGATCTTTTCCTCGAGCGCCGCCATCACGGTGGGATCACGCAGCGTCGTGACGTCGCCGAGCGCGCGGCCCTCG
>DATCFW010000335.1:0-3519 GCA_036509295.1 Solirubrobacteraceae bacterium
CCGCACGGCCGCTGCGCCGCGCTCCCGGCGACGCCGCACCATCCCCCCGCGCAGCCGCGGAGCGGCCGGGACGAGCTGATCCTCGGCGCCGGGTCGCAGGACGACGATCTCCCCGGATGCGTGAGCCAGCAGCCAGGCGACGTCGTCGGGCCCGAAGCCCGGACCCCCGTCGGGGGCGGCGGCGATCACGATCCGCTCGAAGCGCTCGTTGGCGATCGTCTGGCGCAGCGCGTGGCGATAGGTGCGCCCGCGCTCCACCCGCGCGTCGACCGGTACGCCGAACACGTCGGCGCGCTGCTCGATCGCCTCCTGCAGCGGGATGGCGATCGCCGCCTGGCGCGGCAGCGGCGAGTCGAGCGGCAGCGTCAGCGGGACGCGCGCCAGGAACACCGGCAGCAACGTCGCGTCCTCGGCTCGGGCCAGGCGCAGCGAGGCGTCCAGCGCCCGGCACGACAGCGCCGAGGCGATGAACGGGAACAGGATCCGCCCGGTGCCGGGTTCGGGGACCGGGCGTCTCCGGGGCTGGGCCCGCCGGAGCGCCAGCGCCAGCGCTGCCGCCGTCGCGGCGAGCACTGCCACCACCACGATCAGGACTGTGTTCATCGTTCCTCCATCACCCGTTGGGTCCGATCGGCGACGATGCGCAGATCGATGCCGGGGAGCAGTGTCATCAGCCGTCCGGGGAGGCCTGGCTGCATCAGGCGCCGCAGCGCTCCCCGGGGGCTGGGCGACCCCATCAGCACGTAGGTGGTCCCGCGCTCCCGCGCGATGCGCTGGGTCACCAGCGCCACGTCGGGCCCACGCTCCACCAGGAGGTGCGCGCCGAGCACGCTGCTCAACCGCCGCAAAGCGGCCAGCTGATCATCCTCGGCGTCGGTGGCCTCGTCGTCGGTCACCCACAGGACGTCGAGCTCGGCCCCGAGCCGCTGCGCCGAGCGCCAGGCCCGGCGGACGACCCGCTGGGAGCTCGGATCGGGGGTGACCAGCGCCAGCAACCGCTCGGCGATCGCCGACGGCGCACCACCGTCGACGAGGCGCTCATCGCGGCCGCGTCCGGTGGGGTCAGCCGTTCCCGGCGCCGGGTTGCGCTTGGCCTCCACCTCCTCCGCCACCTGCCGCAACGCCACCTCGCGCAGCGCCGACAGGTTCTCGATCTTGAAGAAGTTGTTGAGTGCGGTCTGCACTCGTTCCGCCGGGTACACCTTGCCGGCGATCAGACGCTCGATCAGCGAACCGGGCGTGATGTCGATCAGCACGACGTCGTCCGCAGACGCCAGCACCGCGTCGGGAACCGTCTCGCGGACCCGGGTGCCGGTGAGCTCGGCCACCTGGTCGTTGAGGCTCTCCAGGTGCTGGACGTTGACGGTGGAGTACACATCGATCCCGGCGGCGAGCACCTCGGCGATGTCGTCATAGCGCTTGGTGTGCTCTGACCCCGGGGAATTGGTGTGCGCCAGCTCGTCGATCAGGCACAGCTCGGGATCGCGGGCCAGCACCGCCGGCACGTCGAGCTCCTCGAGCACGGTGTCCCGGTAGCGCACGAACCGGCGCGGCACCGTCTCCAGCCCGGCGGCCTGCGCCAGCGTGTCGGCGCGGCCGTGAGGCTCGAGATACCCGATCACCACATCGTGTCCGGCCAGCGCCTCCGCCTGGCCCTCCTGCAGCATCCGGTAGGTCTTGCCCACCCCGGCGGCCATCCCCAGGAACACCTTGTAGCGCCCGCGGGTCACGGCCACCGGGTCAGCCTCCAGGCGCGATGCGCCCGCCGAGATCACGCCCCGAGGAGGTTGTGGACGATGAGATCGATCAGCTTGATCCCGATGAACGGGGCGATCAGGCCACCGAGGCCGTAGATCCATAGGTTGCGACGCAGTAGCGCGCTGGCGCCGATCGGCCGGTAAGCGACGCCCTTGAGGCTGATCGGGATCAGCAGCGGGATGACGATCGCGTTGAACACGATCGCCGAGATGACCGCCGAGCGTGGGCTGCCCAGACTCAGCACGTTGAGGACGTGAAGCGGTCCCTGGCCGGGTGGGTGGGACGTTGTCGCCGCGTAGGTGGAGATGAAGATCGCCGGCAGGATCGCGAAGTACTTGGCGACGTCATTGGCGATCGAGAATGTGGTGAGCGCGCCGCGGGTGATGAGCAGCTGCTTGCCGACCTCGACGATCTCGATGAGCTTCGTCGGGTTGGAGTCGAGATCGACCATGTTGCCGGCCTCGCGCGCGGCCTGCGTGCCGGTGTTCATGGCCACGCCGACGTCGGCCTGGGCGAGCGCCGGGGCGTCGTTGGTGCCGTCGCCGGTCATCGCCACCATGCGACCCTGGGACTGCTGTTCCTTGATCAGCGCGAGCTTGGCCTCCGGCGTGGCCTCGGCGAGGAAGTCGTCAACGCCGGACTCCTCGGCGATCTTGGCCGCGGTGAGGCGGTTGTCCCCGGTGATCATGACCGTGCGGATCCCCATCGAGCGCAGGTGGTCAAAGCGCTCGCGCATGCCCTCCTTGATTGTGTCCTTGAGGTAGATGACCCCCATCACCTGCGAATCGCGGGCGACCGCCAGCGGCGTGCCCCCTTCACGCCCGATCCGGTCGAGCGCCGGCTGGAGCTCAGCCGGGGGCCGGCCGCCCTCCTCGATGACCCAGGAGATGATCGCGTCGCCGGCGCCCTTGCGCAGCTGCCGGCAGTCGAAGTCGACCCCACTCATCCGCGTCTGGGCGCTGAAGGGGACGAACTCGGCGTGCATATCCGCCATCTCGTGTTCGCGAATCCCGTACTGCTTGGCCAGCACGACGATCGAGCGCCCCTCCGGCGTCTCGTCGGCGAGCGAGGCCAACTGCGCCACCTCGGCGAGCTCGGCCTCGGATACGCCCGGCATCGGGATGAACTCCGATGCGAGGCGGTTGCCGATCGTGATCGTGCCGGTCTTGTCGAGCAGCAGGACGTCGACGTCGCCGGACGCCTCGACGGCGCGACCCGACAGCGCGAGCACGTTGCGGCGCACGAGACGGTCCATGCCGGCGATCCCGATCGCGGACAGCAGCGCACCGATCGTCGTCGGGATGAGCGCCACCAGCAGGGAGATGAGCGTCGTGTCGGAGATCGAGGTGCCGGCGAACAGGCCGAAAGGCCGGAGCGTGGCGACAACGATCATGAAGATCAGGGTCAACCCGGCGAGCAGGATGTTGAGCGCGATCTCGTTCGGCGTCTTGCGCCGCGACGCGCCCTCGACCAGGGCGATCATCCGGTCCAGGAACGAGTGGCCGGGCTCCTGGGTGATCTCCACCACGATCCGGTCAGACAGGACGCGCGTGCCGCCAGTGACCGCCGAGCGGTCACCGCCGGACTCTCGGATGACCGGCGCGGACTCTCCGGTGATCGCCGACTCATCGACCGAGGCGATGCCTTCGACGACGGTGCCGTCACCCGGGATCAGCTCGCCGGCCTGCACCACGACCTGGTCGCCCTTGGTCAGCTCCGCCGCCTGCTTGGTGGCGCCGTCGCGCATCACCGCGACGGTCT
>DATCFW010000336.1:0-4107 GCA_036509295.1 Solirubrobacteraceae bacterium
CGGCGATGATCTGCCACAGCGTCCGCCGAGTGCGGCTGCGCACGACAGCGAAGAACAGGATGGTGGTAATGGTGATCGTCCCGGTGACCGCGATCCCGTAGGCGGCGGCGAGATTCGATGAGTGTTGGAACGCGAAGACAAGGGTCAAGACACCAACGAGCAGCGTCCAGTTGATAAACGGAATGTAGATCTGGCCGACGGCGTGGCGGGAGGTGTGCTTGATCCGCATCCGCGGGATGTCGCCCAGCTGCACCGCCTGACGTGCGATCGAGAACGCGCCCGTGATCACCGCCTGGGACGCGATTACCGTCGCGGCGGGTTCCGATATCGCCGAACACCACCCCTAACGCTCCGAGCGTCAGCGCCGCTGTCCCCGCGCGCCGGCTGCTGGTCGGTTCAGACGGTGCGGGCACGCCGGCAGACGCTAACTCATCAAAGTCCGGCGCCAGATGGGGTTCTCGCCCCATTCACGCCACGCCGTCAGCCGGGGATACTCGGCGTCCACTTCACCCCCTTCAACGGGCAAGGAAAGATCGACGGAGGACACCAGTTGTTGCTAGCACTCATCATCGTCGCGATGTTCGCGCTCGCCATCCTTGAGCTTTGGCTGTTCTGGATGCTCGGCGAGCACCAGGACCGCCGCCGACCTCACTCAACGGCTGGCCGCCATCCTCACAGGCCTCGCATGTCGATCTATCGCCAGAGCCGAGCACGGATCAGCCCGCCCGACACCCCAGCCCCGGCGATGATGCGGTCGCGCGGGCAGTCGATCCTCCGGACCACCCCTCGAGGCGCTCGCCGGCGCCCACCGCATCCCCAGCATGCAACTACTAGCGTTTGCGACCGCCGACCGCCGCGCAAACGGGATCTCCCCCCGTTTCGCCGCGGTGCGCGGTGCTGACAGCGCAGGCACTCGCCTCAAATGCATAGCTCCTGGAGAGCCTCCGCCGATAGCTGTCGAGGTCCGCTTTGGGACTGCCCGCGCACCGATGCTGACCGCCTTCACCAGAGGGGCCGTGATCTCATCGGCGGCGCGGCGCGGCGGGGATCGGAGAATACGGGTCCAGTGATAACGGATGTGGCCGCGCAACTGCTCGAGCGGGCGCCGGACAGGCCAGCGGTGAGTAGGGATCAAGCGCCAACGGATCGAAGCTGCCCACAGGCGCCGGGGGTGGTTGCTGCGGGCCAGCGGTCGCACTCGTGACCCTGCGTCGCCGACGCTGTCGTTCCGGACGCGCTCTCGGCCGGTCAGCAACGCCGATCGGCCGGGGGTTTTGTCGTGTCAGATGCGCCGCCATGACCAGCATGATCGGCCTGGGTTGCCGTCTTGGCCATGGGGTCTGGAGTGCATCTGGCGCCCTCGCGCGGTCCTCAGGTGTGGTGCCTAGTGGGCGCGCCCCGTGCGGTGATCGCGATGAGATGGGGTGTCGCCCCCATCGTCAACCTCACTGGCCATGGCGATGATGGGATCATGGTTTCCTCTAAAGCGACGTTCTCCCGTGACCTTGGCTTGCAGCTGCGAATGCTGCTCACGATGGCGCTGCTCGGCTTGCTGTACGTCGTGTTCATCGTCGTCTTGCTCGCCGCCGGCGTCGGAACCGCGTTGATGTTGCTCATCGTCGCGGGATTGGCGCTGGCGCAGCTGTTCTTGTCAGACAAGCTGGCGCTACGCAGCATCGGCGCACGCGAAGTCTCCCCGCGCGAGGCGCCCGAGCTGCACGCGATCATCGACCGATTGTGTATCCAGACCGACCTGCCCAAGCCGCGGATCGCGATCGCCAACACGACGGTCCCCAACGCGTTTGCCATGGGCCGCTCCCCGCGTCACGCGGTGGTGTGCGCCACCACGGGGATTCTCGAGCTGCTCGACCCCGCCGAGCTTGAGGGCGTCCTGGCGCACGAGCTCGCGCACGTTAAGCATCGCGACGTGTTGATCATGACGGTGGCCAGCTTCTTCGCCAGCATCGCGGGGATGGTGGTCCACTTCGGGCTGCTGTTCGGCGGCGGTGGGCGTGATCGCGAGAGCGGCCAGCCCGCGTTCGTGGTGGTGCTGGTCGTGTCGGTCGTCGTTTACGCGGTCTCGTTCGTGCTGATGCTCGCGCTGTCGCGCTATCGCGAGTTCGTGGCCGACCGTGGCGCCGCGCTGGTGACCGGACGGCCGAGCGCGCTGGCCTCAGCGCTGATGAAGCTCTCGGCGGGCATGGAACAGATCCCCGCGCGGGATCTGCGTGCCGCGGGCGAGCGCAACGCGTTCTTCATCATTCCGGCCCGCGCCAAAGGCGCGTGGCGATCGCTGCTTTCGACCCATCCGCCTCTGGAGCAGCGGATCGCGGCGCTGCAACGCCTCGAAGCAGATTTGCAGCACCCAACCGCTAGCGCGGCGTGAGCAGGCGAGTCCGCGTTGCTGAACGTTGAGGGGATGTCTGAGTATCGATTAGCTGCTTGGAGTAGCGATGGTGGTTGAGCTGATCATCGCGCTGGCGCTGATCGCCGCGAACGGCCTCTTCGTGACAAGCGAGTTCGCCGTGGCGCGGCTGCGGCTGACCGAGGCCATCGAGATGGAGCGCGACGGACGGCCCGGGGCGCGCTCAGCCCGCCACGCAGTCGAGCACATCGACGCCTATCTGGCCGCCTGCCAGCTGGGGATTACGCTGGCCAGTATCGGGCTCGGGGTGGTCGGCAAGCCCGCGTTTGAGGACCTGCTGCGCCCGCTATTTGGCGCGGGCGCAAGCATCGCCGGGTTCGGGGTGGCGGCCACGCTCGCCTTCCTGATCATCACCTTGCTGCACGTGGTGGTCGGTGAGCTGGCGCCGAAAAGCCTGGCGATCTCCTGCACCCGACCCACCGTGCTGCTGATCGCACCGTGGATGCGGGCGTTCTACCTAGCGACCAAGCCGGTCGTCGACGTGTTCAACGGGATGGGCAACTTGCTGCTCAAGCCATTCGGAATTCCGCCCGCCAGCGAGGCCGGTCACTCCCCGCACTCCGAAGACGAACTGCGCGGGCTGCTGCGCCAAAGCCAACACGCCGGACTGATCGGACGAGATGACCACGAGCTCACCGAAAGCGCCTTTGCCTTCGGTGACCGCCGCGCGGGCGAGATCATGACGCCGCGGTCCGAGATCGAGTTCGTGACCACCAGCGCGAAGCTTGACGAGGTCGCCCGCTTCGCGCTGACCAGCGGCCACACCCGCCTGCCTGTCTGCAACCCGGGCATAGGATTGGACGCGCCCGCCGGCGTGATCCACGTCAAAGACCTCCTCCAGGCGACGCTTGACCAGCCCGAGATCGCGCCCGTCCGCCTCGCCCGACCCCTCGCGCGCGCAGCCGAGACCACGCTGCTCAGCGAGCTGCTGCGCGACCTGCGTCACCAGCGCCAGCACATCGCGCTGGTGGCCGACGAGCACGGAACGACCACCGGCCTGGTAACCCTCGAGGACATCCTCGAAGAGTTAGTCGGCGAAATCGAGGACGAGTTCGACGGCGAGGCCGGCGACCAACTCAGCCCAGACTGCGCTGACGCAAACCAGCACCAAGCGCTCCTCAAGGCTGAGACCGCAACGCGAGCGAGCGGGACTCGGCGCCAATCCGGCCGCCCCCCACCTCCGTCGCCACGAGCGAGATCGACGAGATGAGCACGAACGACCGCTATGTTCAGCCCGAGGCACGCTCGGTCAACGAGTTAGAGACCTGCATTTCCCTGACCGAGGCGCGGCACCATCGCCAGCAAAGGCCGCGACCACGGCCGGGAATCCTGCCACTAAACGCACCCATTCGGCTGGGATATGCGGCAGCGTCACGCCCGGACCGCGTTGAGCTTCCGCCTGTAACGCTCCTCCAGCTGTCCCGCTTTCGCTCCGCGACTGGCATCTGCGCAGGAGCGAGAGAGCCCTGCTCGGCGCGGACCCGGGTATCTTGCACTCATCCATCGATGACCGGACGCGCGTGCAGTTTGGGTGTATCGGCGAGGCATCAGCGTCCGTGGTAACCGCGAATCCGTCAGCGCTCGCGATCGTCCGTCTCGGGGAAGCGGCTGCCAGGCCATCGTCGACTGCCCGTCTCGTCTGTTGATGGCGGCAATCGGGCAGGCCACAGCACTGCCTGCGC
>DATCFW010000337.1:0-8954 GCA_036509295.1 Solirubrobacteraceae bacterium
ACGGAATAAGTGGCGGAATCCGGCGCGCGGCTGGGCGTGAGTGGGGCCGCACGTGGGATGAGTCGATGCGTGCATCGGCGATTCCCACGGGTGGCGCCACGCGCGTCCAGACGCCGACGGAGCCGTCAGTTATTCCTGTCACGGGTCCCTAGTCGAGGTTGGCATACGCCGCCGTGGGGGCGTCGGCTCCCGACATCGCCAGCTCCTCGAACTCCGTGACGTTGTCGAGCTCGGTCCCCATCGACACGTTCGTGACCCGTTCGAGGATCGCCTCGACGATCACCGGCACCCGGAACTGCGTCATCAGCTCCTTGGCCTCCTCCAGCGCGGGCAGGATCTCGTCGGGTTCGAACACCCGCAGCGCCTTGCAGCCCAGACCCTCGGCGACCTTGACGTGGTCGACGCCGTAGCCGTTGAGCCCGGGAGAGTTGACGTTCTCGAACGCCAGCTGCACGCAGTAGTCCATATCGAACCCGCGTTGCGACTGGCGGATCAGCCCCAGGTAGGCGTTGTTGACGACGACGTGGATGTAGGGGATGTTGAACTGCGCGCCGACGGCGAGCTCCTCGATCATGAACTGGAAGTCGTAGTCGCCTGACAGCGCCACGACGGTCGCGTCCGGATCAGCGGTGGCGACACCCAGTGCGGCGGGCACGGTCCAGCCGAGCGGGCCGGCCTGCCCGGCGTTGATCCAGTGCCGTGGGCGGTAGACGTGCAGCAGTTGGGCGGCCTGGATCTGAGACAGCCCGATCGTGCTCACGTAGCGGACGTCCTCGCCGAACGCGCGGTTCATCTCCTGATACACCCGCTGCGGCTTGATCGGGACGTTGTCGAAGCTCGTCTTACGCAGCATCGTGCGCTTGCGTTCGTCGCACGCGTCCGCCCACTCCGAGCGGTCCGGGAGGTCACGCTCGCGGGCGGCCTCCACAAACAGCTCTAACGCCGCTCCGGCGTCGGAGACGATCCCGTAGTCAGGTGCGAAGACCCGCCCGATCTGAGTCGGCTCGATGTCGACGTGGACGAACGTGCGGCCCGCGGTGTAGGTGGCGAGCCCACCGGTGTGCCGGTTGGCCCAACGGTTGCCGATCCCGAGCACGAAGTCGGCGGCCAGCAGCGAGGCGTTGCCGTACCGGCGCGAGGTCTGCAGGCCGACCATCCCGGCGTTGAGCGGGTGGTTGTCAGGGATCGTGCCCCAGCCCATCAGCGTCGGGACCACCGGCACCCCGGTCAGCTCGGCGAACTCGACGAGCGCCTCCGCGGCGTCGGCGTTGATGACCCCGCCGCCGGCGACGATCAACGGCCGCTGGGCCGCGCCGAGCAGATCGAGCGCGCGCTCGATCTGGGCGCGGGTGGCCCGAGGCTTGAAGACATCAAGCGGCGCGTAGGTGGCCGGGTCGAACTCGATCTCGGCCTGCTGGACGTCGATCGGCAGATCGATCAGCACCGGCCCCGGGCGTCCGGACCGCATCAGGTGAAATGCCTGCTGGAAGACGCCTGGCACCTGCCCGGGCTCCATGACGGTCACCGCCATCTTGGTGAGCGGCCTGGCCACGGACGCGATGTCGACCGCCTGGAAGTCCTCCTTGTGCAGCTTGGCCACCGGCGCCTGGCCGGTGATGCACAGGATCGGGATCGAGTCCGCGGAAGCCGAATACAGCCCGGTGATCATGTCGGTGCCCGCCGGTCCGCTCGTCCCGATGCAGACCCCGATGTTGCCCGGCGCGGCGCGGGTGTACCCCTCGGCCATGTGCGAGGCGCCCTCCACGTGTCGGGCGAGCGTGTGGCGCAGTCCGCCGTCGAGCTGCATCGCCTTATAGAACGGGTTGATCGCCGCGCCGGGCAGTCCGAACAGATGGGTGGCGCCTTCCGCCTTTAAGATGCTCACTGCGGCCTGCGCCGCGGTCATGCGTGCCATATCGGTCATCGCTCCGTTTCACTCGTGTACGTCATGTCAGGCGCGGGTGGGGGCCGAGTCCGCTGCTCGGTCGCGCGTCACGGTTGCGCCGGATCCCGTCCGGCGAGCCGCTCGACGCCGCGCAGCAGCGCCGAGTGGTCGAGGTTGCCGTCGCCGCAGCCGCGCGCCGAAGCCATCAGCTGCGCGGCGATCGAGCCGAGCGGAAGGATCACGCCGGCCTCCCGCGCGGCCGAGGTGACGATCCCCATGTCCTTGTGGTGCAGGTCGATGCGAAAGCCGGGAGCAAACGATCGGCGCAGCATGTTCTCACGCTTCTGCTCGAGCACCTTCGAGCCGGCCAACCCACCCCCGAGCACGGCGAGCGCGGCGTCGGTGTCGACTCCGTAGGCCTCGAGGAACACGACCGCTTCGGCGAGCACCTCGATGTTGACGGCGACGATCAGCTGGTTGGCCGCCTTCACCGTCTGGCCTGCGCCGTTCGGGCCGACGTGCACGATGGTCCGGCCGACCACATCGAAGATCGGCTCGGCGGCCGCGAAGTCCTCAGCCGCGCCGCCGACCATGATCGACAGGACGGCGTCCCTGGCCCCGGCCTCGCCGCCGGAGACGGGCGCGTCGAGGGGCCGGAGGCCCCGCTCGCGCGCGGTCGCGGCCAGCTCGGCGGTGACGTCCGGCCGGATGCTCGAAAAGTCGATCACGAGCGTGCCGGGAGCGGCGCTGTCGAACACGCCGTCCGCGCCGGTGAGCACCTCCTGCACGTCGGGGGAGTCGGGCACCATGATCGCGACGACGTCGGCGCCCTGCACCGCGTCGGCGATCGAGGACGCCTTGCGGCCGCCCGCGGCGACGAGGTGGCCGGTGGTGTCACGGCTCTTGTTGTAGCCGCTCACCTGGTGACCGGCCGTCTGCAGGTGGACCGCCATCGGGCTGCCCATAATGCCCAGGCCGATGAAACCAACGGTGCTCATGCTCGTCCTCGCTTTCGTGTCGACCCGCAGGATGCTTCCGGCGTGCCGGGCCGGTGATTGACTGCACGCGCGCCGGTCATTGGCGTGCTTTGAGACGGCGAGCCGCGCGCCGCTCCATGGGCAGCCAGTGCAGGCTCGTCTCGGTGTCGGCGGTCGGCTTGTACTCCAGGCCCACCCAGCCCGCGTACCCGCGATCGGCCAGGGCACGGAGGTGGCGGTCGAGATCCAGCCCGCCGCTGCCGGGCTCGCCCCGACCGGGGCAGTCGGCGATCTGCACATGGCTGGTGACGTCGGCGTGCCGCGCAATCGCGGCATCCACATCGTCGCCGTTGTTTGCCAGGTGGAACAGGTCGCAGAGGAACCCGACGTTCTCGTGTCCGGCCGTCCGGACCGCGTCGACCACTGCCACGGCATCGTCGGCCGTGCGCAGCGGGTAGGGCTTGGGGCCGCTCACCGGCTCGACGAGCACGGTGGCGCTGATCTGGGCTGCCGCGTCGGCGGCGCGCCCGAGGTTGTCACGGGCGAGCTCGTCCTGCTCGGCCGCCCCGACCCCGTCGACCCGGTTGCCGTACAGCGCGTTGAACGCCGTCACCTCGAGCTGCTCGCCGATGCCGACCGCGACGTCGAGGTTGTCACGGAACTGCGCCGAGCGGTCCGGGATCGACAGCACGCCGGCGTCGGGCCCGGTGAGGTCGCCCGCGAAGAAGTTCAGCCCGATCAGCCGAACCCCGGCGTCGCGAATCGCTCGCACGAACGCGTCGACCTCCGCATCGGCGGGCACCGGCTGCTGGGGCCATGGCCACCAGAACTCGATCGCGCTGAAGCCGGCGGCCCGGGCGGCGGCGGGGCGCTCCAGCAGCGGCCGCTCGGAGAACAGCATCGAGCAGTTGACGAGGTAGTCCAGTCCGTGATCGTCCATGGTCAGCCTCCGGCTCAGGCGAACGCCGGGATGGCGAGCCAGGCGTCGCCCGGGTCGGGGGCGCCGTCGCGCGCCACGGTCGCGTCGATCAGGCCGTACGGCCGGTCGGCGGCGATGAACACCTCACCGTCGTTGCGCAGCCCGAACGGCTCGAGGTCGACGAGGAAGTGGTGCCTGTTGGGCGCGGAGAACCTGATCTCGACGACGTCGTCGTAGGTCTCGAGCACGCGCGTGCCCATCAGGTAGAGCGTCTCCTGCAGCGCGCGGCTGTAGGTCGTGGCGAACGCCTCCAGCAACGTGGCGCGGACGGAGTCGTAGATGGCGTTCCAGTCGACCTCGGCGCTCGCGTAGCGCCAGCGGGCGACGAGCGCGGTCGACATGATGCGGTCGTCGGTCTCCTGAAGCGTCGTGTACTCGTCCTTGAGGAACCCGCGGAACTCCGAGCCGGTCGACTTCAGCAGCACCAGGTCGGTCAGGCCCGACACCACCGACACGTGCTCGGCATCGCCGCGGCCGCGCACGGTGACCACGGTCGTCCGCGTGCCGTCGCCGCGCCGGACGAACGCGTGGTCGTGGCCGTCGGGCTCGGTCGCAATGCGATCCCAGGGGTACTGCTCGACCCGGATCTGGGCGCTGTCGGCCTTGGGCGCCGCTTCGACGAAGCGCCGGCCCAGAGCGATCGCGTAGTCCTCTGGCGAACTCACGCCGTGCCGCTTGGCGTACGCGAACGCGGTGTTCTTCTGGGTGTCGGTCGGCAGCACGTCGGCCTGGTCGCCGGTCATGTGCGCGTCGGCGAAGTCGCCGCGCAGCGAGGTCGACACGTTGAGGTCGACGATCTCGTGCCGAGCGGTGTCGCGATAGATGCGCACGACGCGATTCTCCGCCTTGCCGTATTGGTTTGCTCCGAGCGAGATGCCCATGCGGGAGGCTCCTTCGTCGCGGTTTGATCGTTTGAACTAGCTTCCGTCCAACGGAAAATATCTACCGTATGTTGGAAGTCTACGTCGATCGGAGCGCGGTGTCAACGGGTCGGGCGGGCCAGCTCAGCCAGCCGGCCGGCGTCGAGGCCCGTGGCCGCCTGCACCTCGTCAGCGTCGGCGGCGCCGCAGTGGAGCGCCCGGAGCACGTAGTCAGCGAGCGCGCGGACCGTTGGCGGCTCGTCGAGGATCGCGGAGCCGGTGTGCTCGAAGTAGTCGCGCAGGCGGCGCTGCGCCTGCGCGAGGCCATCGCGGTAGAGGCGAACGTGGCGGCTACCGGGGTCGGTAGCTGAGCCGGGTGCAGCACCCCGGGTCGACCTGGCTCAGCCAGCCCTACGTGGTTTCGGCCGGGGCAGCGGGCAGCTGCTGCTAGGCCACGCGCGGGCTTTCCAGCCGAACGGGTTTGGCGGGAAGAACTTCGCGGGTTGACGCGAGCGCCCTGCGGCTTTATCTTCCACTTTACAGAATACCTATCTTGCTATGCGGAAAGATTTTCGGGATACCAGCAGGCAACGGGCCCGAAGCTCGCCTCTGCGCAGGAAGGATGACGATTTCTTGGTGCTTCAATTCGCGGTCACGGTCAACACTAGGGAAACGCGCTGACATGCCCCCGATGTTTCTGAACGGCGGTGGCATGCGGGGCGGTCCCGTCCACCATCACATCGAGGGCGTTCCGCTGCTCGGGGAGCTGCGCACCGCCCCCAAATACCGGTTCTACTCGATCCGCGAAGAGTTCCCCGCACTGGTTGCGACCGCCGCGGGTGGCGCCGCCATCATGGGTGAACTCTACGACGTTCCGATCGACATGCTGCACCGTTCGCTCCTGCCGGCCGAGCCGCCCGAGCTTGAGCTGGGCACGATCGAGCTCGAGAATGGGTTGGTGAGCTTTGCCATGCTGCTGCGGCGCGAGGTCCTGGAACGGGGCGCGGGTCTCATCGAAATCACCAAGTACGGGGGCTGGCGGGCCTCCCGGGACGAGGGCCGGGCTGAGCGCTCGGTATAGAGCGGTGACGCGATCGCCGCCGTCGAGACATACGACTCAGCGCTGGAGGCCGTCCGAGTCCATCGACTGCGGTGAAGGTGCTCTCCTGCGCACACCCGCCCTGCGGCCGCTGACCATGTAGAGACGAACAGAGACGAAGAACTGATGGCGGTGATCAGCACGGTCAACGTGCGGTGCGCGCGGACGGAGATCCCGGTCAACCCGGACGCCAGTCCGGGCAATGCGGCCCTGGAGCTGAGCGACCAGCTCGGGACCCTGGAGCGCAAGAGCGCTTACGTGACCACGTGCGGCGCGCCGCAGCGCAGCATGCTCGAGGCGGCGCTGGCCCGCAACGAAACTGCTGAGGCGAGCCTGGGGGCGATCTTCCGCCGACCATGCGACGTCAGCGTGCAGGAGGCGCGCGTGGCCGGCCAGCTCGTCCACCCTCAAGCCGCGAGGTCGCTGGCTTAGCCATGGTCAGCGTCGCCACCGACGACCGTCGCCCGCTGGCATTGCAGTGGCCATGCGCGCGCATGATGCTGATGGCTGTGGCGGGGTTCACGGGCTTCTTCGTGACCCTGTCGTCGCTGCCGGCCTACGTGGCGTCGGCCGGCGAGTCCACCGCCTCGGCCGGCGCGACGACGACGGTGATGCTGGCCGCCACCGTCCTGTTTCAGCCCGTGGTGCCCGCGCTGCTGCGCCGCCTTTCCACACCCGCCACGGTGGCGATTGGCCTCGTCGCACTGGGGCTGCCGGCCCCGCTACTGATCTGGGCGAGCTCGGGCGCTGGCCTGTACTCGATATGCGTGCTGCGGGGCGTGGGGTTTGCCCTCTTCACGGTCGCGGGGGCGTTTATGGCCAGCGAGGTCGCGCCGCCCGGCCGCCAGGGCGAGGCGGCCGGGCTGTACGGGCTGGCAGCGGCGATTCCCAACGTGATCATGATTCCCCTGGCCGTAGTGCTGCTGCACGCATTGGGCTTCTGGCCCATTGCGGTTATCGCTGGCCTACCCGCTGTCGGCGCGGCGCTGGCCTTGGGCGGTGGCTGGCGGCGGGTCGCCCCCGAGCCGACTCAGGCGGTGCCGACGGGCGCCACCCAGCGGGCCATCGCTCGCTCCCTGCTGCCCGCCGTCGTGCTGTACGCAATCACGATCGCCGCCGGCGCGGTGGTAACGATCTTGCCCATCGTGCGCTCAGAGCTCGTGGCAACCGTTGGCCTTCTGGTGTTCGCGGTCGCCGCCGCCCTGGCTCGGTGGCAGGCCGGGGCGCAGGTCGACCGGCCAGGGCGAATGTGGCTCCTGGCCGGAGCCTGCGCAATCGCCATCGCTGGCCTGCTCGCGCTTGGCGCTGGCCTGAGCGGGCCCTCCGATGGGGTCGTGCTGGCGGCCTGCGCAATGCTCGGGGTCGGCTATGGGGCGGTTCAGTGCCTCACCCTGGTCTACGCCTTCGCCCGCACCACCTCGAGCGAGCGGCCGGTCGCCAGCGCTGTGTGGAACGGCGCCTTCGACGCCGGGACCGCAACCGGCGCGGTCCTGATCGGCGCGCTAAGCGCGACGGGAATGGGATGGTGGGGCACGTTCGCGGTGCTGGCCGTGCTGGTGGCGGCGGTGATGCCTGCGGCGGTTTCCTCAACCCGGTAAGCGGATGCGGATGAAGCCGAACCTGACCGTGTCGCTGGTATCGAGCGCATGATCGACGCTCGTCCCGGCGCGCACCAACCTCGGCCGCTTGCGGATCCCTACGGGACACGTGGACCCGGAGACCGCTTCCTCTTCGCCCGGGCGACCAGCGGCCGAGACAGTATGAGACGAGAGCTTCGCCTGAAACAAAGGGGAGCACGCCGGCCAGCGTCGCCGGTGAGACGCTCGCTTCGCTAGGCGAAGGAACGCCGTGGAGGGATCGGCCGTCACTGATGAGTTCCCCGCGTTGCAGGTGTCTCGCGCACCGCGTTCGAGACTGATGAGAAGGACGAGACGCGCAACTGCGGCGAGATAGACCGCGAACTTCTCCTCCCTGCGGAAGCGGAAGTCGTACTCGGCAGAGCCGTCCGCCGGTGCAGGCCGACCGCCAGATTTGTGCGATTCCTACAACCGGAGGCGCCTGACCCGAACCGGCGGACATAACCGCAGAGCTCCTCGCCGCGGGAGATGAAGACGGCGCTCCGATCGTGGTTGCCAACCTCGTGCGTACGCACGACCGTGGTCCTGGACCGCCGGGAGGCCGGTCGATCTGGCTGCTGCTATCGCCCACAAGCAGCCGCCCGTCGGCGCCACCGCTGACGATCGCTTTGCTCGGCTCGACGTCACAGAGCTCACGATCGAGTTGGCGACGACTCGATCACGCCGGTCGCCGACGGCCGGCGATCGCTTGGCCACGCGTGCGAGCGTCCGCCTCCGGGCCCGTTTGACGTCCGGAGGTGTCTGTCGACGCCGATGCCGGCAGCCCTCCTACGCGCGGAACCCGCGTCTCGCTGCTTCAGTCGTCCTTGGCCAGGCGGTAGCCAAGATCGCGTCCCGACGCCAATTCAGCGCGCGGAGACCCCGCGGAATCTGGCCTGCAGCACCGGCAACACAGGCAGCGAGTAGCGCACGCGCCGCGGGAGTCGCGCGATGGCAGCAGTCGCCAAGGATGCAAGGTCGCGTTCCAGCGGCGGGGTGAGGTCACGAACCTCGGCGACGCCCGGGATCGCGCTGATCGCAGCGCGCTCGCCCGGGTTGAACAACCACGTCCACAACTCCACCGCAAGGTCACGCTCCCGACCCGAGGCTCGCCGGACCAGGTTCAGCATCACCTCGGGCACCACGTCGAACACCAGCAACGAGCCGGGGAGCCGTTCAGCGATCCCCGCGATCAGGTCGTGAACCTGATCGCGCTGGAAGTACGGGAGCAGGCCCTGCGCTGTCACGAGGATCGGGTCCGTTGGATCCAGCCGGTCAGCCCAGTCCAGGTCAAGCGCCGATCCGCGATGGCTTGACTGTCGCGGGCCGTCTGGCAGCACGCTGTCGCGCAGGTCCATCGTCTCGGGCAACTCCACGGTCAGCCAGCGAACCTGACCGTTATCGAGCCGCCAGAACTGGGTCTCCAGCCCCTCGCCAAGCGCAACCACCGTTCCGGTCGGATGTGAGCCCAGGAAACGGCGGACCGCAGCGTCAAATGTGGCCATCCGAACCGCATGCAGCCGCGCGCCGCGGCCGGA
>DATCFW010000338.1:0-8238 GCA_036509295.1 Solirubrobacteraceae bacterium
GATCAGCTCCTGCAGGGTCTCGGCGCTGTCGCCGATCAGGTTCAGCTCCATCGGGTAGCGGATTCCGAGCATCTTGCCGTCAATGTCGATCTGCACGCCGCGGGCCTGTCCCGGCTTGGGCAGGAACTCCGAGTAGGGGAAGCTTGAGCCGACCATCAGCAGCGTGTCGCAGTCCATCATCATGTCCCAGCTGGGCTTGGTGCCCAGCAGCCCGATCGATCCCGTCACCCACGGCAGATCGTCAGGCAGCACCGCCTTGCCCAACAGCGCCTTGGCGACGCCGCAGCCGAGCAGCTCCGCGACCTGGGTCACCTCCGCCGACGCGTGCAGGGCGCCCTGGCCGACCAGCATCGCGACCCGCTCGCCCGCGTTGAGGATCTCCGCCGCCGCGCGCAGGTCCGGCTCTCGCGGGACGGCACGCCCGCGCCAGAACCCGGGTCCCGAGTGCACCGTCCCGTGGACCCGGGGGGGCTCGGGAACGGCGTCGGCCTGCTGCACATCGACCGGGATGATGATGCAGGTGACGGTCCGCTCGGTGAGCGCGATCCGCATCGCGCGATCGACGAGGTGGCGCGCCTGGGTCGCATCCATGCACACCTCGACATACTCGTGCGCGACATCCTTAAACAGGACCTGCAGGTCAACCTCCTGCTGAAAGTTGCCCCCCAGCCCGGCGCGCGCCTGCTGACCGACGATCGCCACCACCGGCTGATGATCGAGCTTGGCGTCATACAGCCCGTTGAGCAGATGGATCGCCCCCGGCCCCGAGGTGGCCATGCAGACGCCGACTTCATCGGTGAACTTGGCGTGCGCGCAGGCCATGAACGCCGCCATCTCCTCGTGACGGACCTGGACGAAGCGCGGTCGATCCACCCCGGCCTCGCCGCGCATCGCCCCCAAAAAGCCCATGATTCCATCCCCGGCGTACCCGAAGATCCGCTGCACCCCCCAATCCTGCAGCAGGCGGCGCAGAATGTACTGACTGACGTTCTCGCTCATGGACGGCTCCTCGGGAGATGGTGGGTAGGAATTTGGATTGGGCTCGGACGAACGGCGCTATTTCGGTGTGTTTGAGCCCGCGGCGGCGAGCCGCTGCGCGAGTCGGGAGGCTAGGGCCATGATCGTCAGCGCGGGGTTGGCTGACCCCTGGGTGGGGCACACGCTGCCGTCAGAGATGTAGAGGTTGGGGACCTCCCACACGCGATGGTCGGCGTCAACGACGCTGTTCTCCGGGCTGGCGCCCATGCGGGCGCCGCCGACGAGGTGGGCGTAGCGGTGGATGGTGAGGATGTCCTGCGCGCCCGAGGCCTTGAGGATGTCGGTGATGACCTTCGTCGAGTACTCCATGTTGGCCTTGTCGTTGGCGCCGTGGGTGTAGTCAAAGCGCGCGACCGGCATGCCGTAGGGATCGGTGTCGTCGGCGAGGGTGACGCGGTTCTCGGCCCGGGGCAGCAGCTCGTTGAGCACCCCGATCGTCGCCCAGTGGTTGTAGTCGCGCATGTATTCGCGCAGCGCGCGGCCCCAGTGCCCGTCGGCCAGCACATGCTCAGCCCAGCCGATCGGCTGCGGCGAGACGGTCTGGATCGAGAACCCACGCGCGAACCCTCGCGACTCGTCGGTCTCATAGAACTGCTCGGAGGAGACCTCCGGCGGAGGACCCTTGTACATTCGCAGCTCATCGGGATAGCGCCCCGCGGTCTGCGCGGCGCCCTGAACCATCACGTAACGCCCGACCTGATCTTCGCCGTTGCCCAAGCCGGCGGGAAACCGGGGCGAGGTCGAGTTCAACAGCAGCCGCGGGGTCTCGATCGAGTAGCCCGCCAGCGCCACCATTCGCGCTCGCTGCTGGCGCGGCACGCCGTCTGACTCGCGCACGTAGGTAACGCCGGACGCGCGGCCGCTGGACTGATCAATCTCAACCCGGACCGCCATGCTGTCGGCGCGAACCTCCACCCCGTGGGCGATCGCGTCGGGAAGATGGGTGACATACGGGCTGGCCTTGGCGTTGACCTTGCATCCCTGCAGGCAAAAGCCACGATAAATGCAGTGCGGGCGATTACCGAACGTACCGTTGACGATCCCCACCGGCCCCACCCGCATCTCGATCCCCAACTCGATCGCGCCCTTCCACAGCGTCTGCGCCGGCCCGGAGATCGGATGAGGAGAAAACGGGTAGGAGTGCGGGTCACCCCACGGCCAGTCCTGACCGGCGACCGGCAACTCACGCTCGACCAGCTCGTAATGAGACTTCAGGTCGCGATAGGAGATCGGCCAATCCACGCCCACACCATCACGCGTCTGGGTTTCAAAGTCCGAGGGATGAAAGCGCGGGCAGTAACCCGCGTAGTGGACCATCGAACCGCCCACCCCCCGGCCCGAGTTGTTCTTGCCCATCTCGATCGGGTCCTCGCCGCCGATCACCCGCTCCTGAGTCCAATACAGCTGATGTGAGCCCGCCTCGTCAGACACCCAATCCTCATCGGGATGCCAGAACGGACCCGCCTCGATGATCACGATCCGCCACCCCCACCGCGCCAGGCGCTGCGCCAGCACCGACCCGCCAGCGCCAGCACCGACGATGCACAGGTCGACCTCATCAGAGTCCCGGTAGCGAGCCATCGTGTCCTGGCCAGGCAGATCACGCCGATGCACGTCAAGCAAGAAACGCGAATCGTTATCCGCGGGCCCGATCGCTCCCTTCAACAGCCCGCGGATCATGACTGGCCCTCCTGCTCGACGCGCACCGGATCCTCGGCCGTGGCGCCCCGACGCTCATGCGGCTCCAGCGTGCTGAGCGGACCCAGGCGCATATAGCCCTGCGGATAGGCCGGCCCGCCGTAACCGATCTCGTTAAACGCCCACGGGTGAGAGTAAAACGCGGCCAAGACCGCGCGCATGCACACCGACCACGCCCGCGACACATCAAGCTCGTCCCACGCCCCCCCGCTCAACTCACCCTTAGAGAACGCGCTCACGATCGCCTCCCGCGCCTGGGTGTCGCAAGCGGCGAAGCTGCCGGCCTGGTGGCGTTCTGAGGCCGTCTCGTCCAGGCCGCGCAGCACCAGCCGCCACGTGTCGGGATCACGCGGCATGTTCGCGTAGCGGTAACCATCCAACCGACCGGACGCCAACTTGTCGTCGACCATCTCAGCGACCGGCACCCGCGGCTCGACATCCTGAGCGGTCGTCACGTCGCACAATGCCCGCAGCGACGGCTCCTCATCGGCGCTAAAGAACCGCAACGGCTCCAGCGGCTCCAGGCGCGCCTGCACCACCCGCCGGGTCGCGTCATCCCAGTTCCCGGCGTTGTCCATCACATCATAATCGGGATAACGGCCGATCATCTGCGGTGTCGTCCCGCGACGCTGACGCGGCAGCCAGCTGGGATGCCGCGGCTCGCCGCCGTCGCGCAGATTCGGGAGGTGATCAGGCTTACTCAAATCACGATCAGACACCACGCGTCAATCCTCTCTGCGCAGCAACGCTGACAGCACGCCCAACATGCCAACGATCGTCATCAACCCCGGCGCCATGATCGGCGGGCCCGTCGCCAGGTTATAGCTCGCCTGGCTGAACCCACCGGGCTTGCGAGCCACCCCACGCGCGTGGTAATACTCGCCCACCAGCCCATTGGCGGTATAGACCACAGCGGTGATCGGCAGATAGGTCTTGGCCCACCGGCGACTGAACACCCCGCCGATCCCGGCCACCATCACCGGCGGGGTGACAACGATAGGGCTCCACATCACCTTGTTCCCAAAGCTCGCTCGGTAATGCTCGAGATAGATCTCCGCCGTAGTCACCGCCGCGGCGAACGCCGTGACCCCCGACAACGAACGCTCAAAACGACCATGCTCCACGTTCTTGACCCAGCGGTCGATCCGATGCTCAGTCCGGCGCGCCGGCTTATGTTTCCTCTTTTTCGAGATGCCCATTGGTCCCCTCCTGTGATCAGATCGCGTAGCGCTCGGCATCCGAACGCCTGAGCTCCAGCCCGTTGCCTGGCCTGGAGAAATCAGGATGCAACGCACCATCGCGCGGCTCCAGCACCCCGTCAAACAACATTCGCTCCAACCGGACGTGATCATGGAAGTACTCCAGGTGGCGAAGCCCCGGCACGGAACAACAGACATGCGCGTGGATCGACGGGCCGCAGTGCGCCGAAAGCTCCACTGACCGAGCCTCACACAGCGCCGCGACCCGCCGAAACCCAGTGATCCCCTCACACCGCGTCACGTCAGCCTGCAAACAAGACGTGACCGCCCCCGCGGCCAGCATCCGCTCAAAATAGCCCAGCATGTACCCGTACTCACCCGCCGCGATGTCCATTCCCCCCGGCGCACGGTCACGCACAAACCGCAACCCCTCCAAGTCATCAGAGGACACCGGCTCCTCAAACCACCGGACGTCGAAGTCCTCAGCGCAGCGCCGAGCGAACCGCAACGCCTGCGCCCGCGACAGCGCGCCATTAGCGTCCACATACAGCTCCGTATCAGGGCCGATCGCCTCCCGCGCCACCGCAACCCGCTGCAAATCTCGCATCGGGTCACGCCCAACCTTCATCTTAACCCGCGGAATCCCCCGCTCCACCCAGCCAGCGAGCTGCTCGACCAGACGCGCGTCGGAATAGGAGCAAAAGCCACCCGAACCATACACCGGCACCGACCCGCGAACAGCATCAAGCAACGTCGCCAACGGCAGCTCCAAAAGCCGCGCCTTGAGATCCCACAGCGCCGTATCCACCGCCGCGATCGCCATCGACGCCACCCCCGGACGACCCAAATTACGACACGCGACCACCATCCGCTCCCACGCAGCCGAAACCCGCAACGCATCACCACCAACCACCACATCAGCCAACGTCGACTCGATCACCATCGCGCTCGCCGGACTCCCATACGTCCAACCCAAACCAGTCCGCCCCCCACCACGAACCCGCACAACCACGATCGTCGTCGCCCCCCACTCCGCCGTACCGTCAGACTCCGGAACATCCGTCGGGACCCGGTACGCCGACACATCGAGTGCCTCGACTGCGACGTCGACCCGGCCGGCTCCGCCTCCGGTCATGCGTGCTCCCCGGGCCGTGAGAGGTGGTGGCGAGCATCCGCGATCCGTTCCTGAGATGTGTGGAGACGAGGGCGCGGATCGGCAAGGATACCGGTGGTGTGAGACGCAGGAGCCAAAGCGCCCGCTGCTCTACCCGACGCCCACAAATCGAAACGATGCGGTGAAAGGTGAACGGACTCAGGTGGATCGGCCTGCCCGTGCATGCTCTGTGAGAGAGTGTCCAGCGCGTGGCGGAGCACGCGCGAGATCTGCATCTGGGAGACCCCGACACGCCCGGCGATCTCTGATTGCGTCAGGTCGGCAAAGAAGCGCAGCCCGAGCACGTGTCGCTCGTGCACGGGCAGGCGCGGGATGGCATCGCCGAGCATCGCGCGATGCTCAGCCGTCTCAAAGCCGCCATCCTCGCTCCCCCGCCGCTCGGCCAGAGGGACCGACGCGCCGTCGGGACCGCTCTCCGGGGGGAGCGTGTCGTTGGCGTCGCGCACGTGAAGCGCCTCGGCCACCACCGTGACGCCCAGCCCGGTTTCGGCCGCCAGATGGTCCGTCGTCGGCGTCTGACCGGTCGTCTGACACAGACGCTCGCGCGCGCCCTCGACCGCGAGCGCGGCGTCGTGCAACCCGCGTGGCACGTGCAGCGCCCAGGTCGAGTCTCGAAAATGACGGCGCAGCTCGCCCAAAATCGTCGGGGTCGCAAAGGTCGAGAACGACACGCCCCGCTCGGGGTCATAGCGATCGAACGCCTTGACGAGGCCTAGGTACGCGACCTGCCCGAGATCCTCAAGTGGCTCGCGCCCGCGGTAATAGCGAAACGTGGAGGAGTCGACTCCACCTTTTGGCGTATCAGGCACACTGCGATCATATCAGCTTGACTGATATCAGGCAGACTGTTTATCCTGACGTTATGGACGAGCGACAGCTTGGCTACGAGCTGCGCCTCGCGGAGCAGGCCTGGCGCAAGAATCTCGAAGGCCCGATGCGGGAGCTCGGCGTCACGGTGCCTCAGTACTCGACGCTCAGAGCACTTGAGCGCGCCCCCGGTGCTTCATCGGCCGAACTCGCCAGAAGCGCGTTCGTGACACCGCAGACGACGAACGCGATCGTCCTTCAACTCGAGCACGCCGGACTGATCCAGCGGACCGTCCGCACGACCAATCTCCGCGTTCTGAACGCCAAGCTCACGCCAGCGGGCAAAGCGCTCGCGACCAAGGCGCGCCGGCTCGTCCGCCGTCTCGAAGCAACAGCCGTCGCCGACCTCAGCGATCTCCAGCACCTGCAACTGCTGGACCTGCTCGCGTGCTGCACCGCCGCGCTTGAGCGCGCGGAGTCTAGTCGCACGCCAACTACCTGATCCCCCGAGGCACCCCAGTGTTTGCATCGCCCGTGTCCGGGTAGGGACGGCGCCGAATGACAGCCTCGGTGACGACAACGACGGCGTCAAGCGACCAGCTCGCCACGATCGAGGCCAACGTTTCCGCGCGGCCTGACGGGGCTACCGCGGGCCACCGGGGACGACATGTTCGCGAGAGACGGACCGCGGTCGATGGCCGTCGGGCGGTCTCAGCGTCGGTCTGCCGCGCGTCGCGATCTTCTTTGAATGTTGTGCCAGATGCGCAACGGGAACATGCCGAGCAGGGCGCGCGCCTGCCGAGCTGGTCGCGGTCCTCGCGGTCGAATGCGACGGCGTAACGTTGAGCGGCAGCCGGCGGTGTCGCTCGGGACCCTGTACGTGATCACCTCTGGTGGCGGGTCAGCCGATGAGGATCGCGATGCTCGGGTGATCATCAGCATGATCTCCTCGATGGCGCTGGGCGATCTTGACGTGTGCCACCTCGACCTCGTCATCGTCGGGCTCGCGCAAGACCTCGGGGATCACCTGGACAACGCATGCTGATGGGCCGCCTCGGCCAGACCGAGGCTGACCTTGAACGTACCCTTGCTGCGCTGCCGCCCTCCTCGGGTGCGGTGGTCATGGGTACCGGGATCGTGTCGATCGCGCTCTCGCTCGACGGCCACGAGACGCTTGCTCAGATCCTGCTCGGCGTCGCCGCCTTCGTGTGGGTCGCGCTTGCCGCGCTGCTGATCGGTCGCACTGTGCGCGACCGTCCGCGCTTTGACCATGAAGCCCGATCACCGGCCGCGCTCGCCGGCGTCGCCGGCACTGCGGTTCTTGGCACCGGCTTCACCCTGCTCGGGTGGGACTGGGCAGGCGTCTCGCTGCTCGCGCTCGCTGTCTTCGCCTGGGCGGCGCTGCTCGCGCCCGTCCTGTCGCACTGGACCACGCCGACCGTCGGTGTCTCGCTGCTGCTGACCGTCGCGACAGAGTCACTCGCTGTCCTCGCCGCGACGCTCGCCGTCCCCGAGCATGCCCGCTGGTTGCTGTATGCGGCGCTCGCGCCGTTCCTGCTTGGGCTCGTCTTCTACCTGTTCGTCATCGCGCGCTTTGACTTTGGTCAGCTGGAACGGGGATGCGGTGACCAGTGGATCACCGGTGGGGCGTTGGCGATCGCCAGCCTCGCCGCGGCCCGCATCACGCTCGACACTCGGGCGCTCGCGACCCTCGGTGGCGACAGCGGCGCGCTGAAAGGCGCGGCGCTCGTCCTCTGGGGAATGACGATCCTCTGGCTACCCGGACTCGTGCTCGCCGAGGCACGCCGTCCACGGCTGCACTACGACGTGCGGCGGTGGTCCACCGTCTTTCCGCTCGGCATGTACGCCGCGTCCAGCTTCACCCTCGGCACCACGGTCCACACCGCAGCGATCACCAGCTTTGCTCGCGTATGGATTTGGGTTGCCCTGGCGGTGTGGCTGATCGTGTTCGCCGCGATGCTCCACCACGCACCCCAGATCGCTCGCGGTCAGCACCCACCGATTCACCCAAGCCGGATCCTCGAGATCGCCCCCACCCGCCACCGCGCGCCTCAACGTAGTAGCTGAGCCGCTTGACCGCCGATCGGTCCTCAGGCCTGCTCATGCTCGGGCGCGTGGCCAGCGCGACCGTCATCCGCGACTGCCTCTCCGGCCGCCACCGCATCGCGGCGCCCCCGCCGCATAAGCCACCGGCCCCGCGACCCCGCTCTGCCTTTAGGACTGCGTCCGTCCTGCGATCTGAACCTCACGCAGGACCGGCTCCGCCACGCGACCCAACGGGATCGCTCGACCAGAAACCCC
>DATCFW010000339.1:0-31528 GCA_036509295.1 Solirubrobacteraceae bacterium
TGGGCGGCGACGGCGCGTAGATCGCGCCCCGTTTTGGGAGCATTGCGCGCCGCGTCGGTGACTCGGCGCTGCCAGGAGGTTTGACGGCGGAACGGCAACACCGCTCGATGTACCCCCGTGCGTGACAACCGTTACAGATTCCTCGGGCGCCTACGCGCCCGAACGGCCGGCGAGCGAGGCCGGCTCCGCGTCACGGGGCGCCGCGGCGGTGACCGCGGTGGCGCTCGGGTAGGCCCGCTGCACGGTGAGCACCTCCGGATCCTCGCCCGCCAGCGCCATCCAGGCGGCGCGGAACCCGTGGCTGCCGGCGGTCGACAGGGCGGCCTGGCGGTTCTCCATCTGGCTGATGAGCAGCGCTCCCTCCGGGGGGCGGATGACGCACACCGCGGGTCGCGCCGCGGCGTCGACCGAGCGCTCGCCCAGCTCGGCGCTCAGCCGGTCATAGCGCTCGGACCGACTGAGCCGCAGCTCCACGAGCGCCGGGTTGAGCGTCTGGAGATAGCGGTCGGTGAGACGGCCGACCGGACCCGACAGCGGGGTGTGCTGGATTCCATGCGGCCGTGTCTGGAGGACGAGCAGGTCGGTCGCGCTGGTCTGGGCGGAGTGGATCGGGATCGCCTCGGCCAGCGTGGCGTCGAGCCAGCGGCGCCCGCGGAACTCCACCGGCGGGCCGGCGAGCCATGGCAAGCGACCGGAGGCCCGCATCGCGCAACGGACCTCGTCGCCGTCGCCCAGGTGGGTGAGATCGATGATCGTGGCCGACGCGACGTCGGTGGCCGTGCAGTGCAGCTCGATCGGACTCGACAGGATCGCGTCGACCCGCAGCGGCCGCTGCCGGCGCCACACCTCGCCGATCACATAGTCCATGTCGAATATCGCCCGGCCGCGGAGCAGCTGCCGCAGGCCGACGAACGCCGGGTTCCCGAAGCCGTGCGGGTAGAGCGCCGCCAGGTAGGCGGCCTGGCCGGCCAGCAGGAACGCTCCGTTGAACGCGCCCGCGGACGCGCCGTGGATCTCGTCGAAGGTGTCGGTGAGGCCCAGCTGCTCGATCGCCGCGGTCATCCCCGCCGACACGACGCCGCGCATCCCGCCGCCCTCGATGACCAGCGCGATCCGGCGCCCGTCGGCGCGCTCGCCCGGTCGCGAGCCGTCGGCCCGCCGCCGGAGGATCGCCTGAACCACCGGATGCGATCGCTGGTCCGCGGTCATCGTCGTCCGCGCGAGCAGGGGGTCGCGGGCGAAGGAGCGCAGGACCGACAGTCGCATCGGTGCGAGGGTACTGTCACGCCGTGGTCTCTGTGAAGCTGGTGGCTGAGCGCCCGCGGCGTCGGGCCGCCCGAGGCCACCGTCGGGTCCAAGTGGGGCTACACGTACACCGCCGGCTGGAGGGTCGACGCCGACGTCAACGAGGTCAAGGACCTGTCGATCGAGACCCTGCTCCGTCAGGAGGCCGAGAGCCGGGAGCTCCTGGGCTCGCGGCTGTGCCTGTACCAGATCCATTCGGCGACGATCGAGAGCGGCGTGCTCGCGGACGACGCCGTCCGCGACGAGCTGGCGCGGCTGCGGGCCGGCGGCCTGTACATCGGGTTCACCGCGACCGGGCCCGGGCAGCGGGACACGATCGAGCGGGCAGTCCAGGCCGGCGGCTTCGACGCGGTCCAGGCGACCTGGAACCTGCTCGACCCCTCGGCGGGGCCCGCGCTGGCCGCCGCTCGTGCGGCGGGGCTCGGCGTCATCGTCAAGGAGGCGGTGGCCAACGGACGGCTCACCGCGCGTGGCGACGTCCCCGAGCTGTTGCAGATCGCCGACGAGGTGGGGGTGGGCCCGGACGCGCTCGCCCTCGCCGCGGTGCTGGCCCAGCCCTGGGTGGACGTCGTGCTCAGCGGGGCCACCACGGACGACATGCTCACGAGCAACCTGGCCGCGCTCGATGTCGAGGTCAGCGCGGAGCTGCTCGACCGCCTCGGGCGCCTTGCCGAGGACCCGGACGTCTACTGGGAGAACCGTTCGCGGCTGGCCTGGAACTGAGTGGGGGGGCGACCCGGCCCGTGCGGGCCGCTCCCGGGCTGGCCGCGCTCGGACGTGTAGCGTCGTACCGCAATGCCGCGACGCAACCGCGTCACCCCGTTCGGGGAGCTGATCGCCGATCCCGCCCGTGGGCTGGTCTACGGCAACCGCGGCTGCCTGCACGACGGCGACGAGACGATCCGCCGGCGCTACAACCTCCGCCGGTGGATCTCCTGCCGCCTGGAGTTCAAGGGCCGGCGGCGCGCGCCGCTGATGGCCCCGGGCCGCTACACCGAGCTGTTCCTCCTCGACGAGGCGACCGCGTTCGCCGCCGGGCACCGGCCGTGCGCCGAGTGCCGGCGCGAGGACTACAACCGGTTCGCGGCGCTCTGGGTGCAGCTGCACCCCGGTGAGCACGGAGCCGAGGCCATGGACCGGCGGCTGCACGATGAGCGCGTCGAGCCGGCCACCGGCGGCCAGCGCCGCCACCCGGCCGGCTTGAACGAGCTGGCCGACGGCGCGTTCGTCGCGGTCGACGACGCGGCCTGGCTCGTGCTCGGCGACGAACTGCTCCAGTGGGCGCCCAACGGCTACGCGTCGCGACGACCGCGCCCCCACGACGGGACGGCCGCCGTGCTCACCCCGCCGTCACTGGTGGCGGTCCTGCGCGCCGGGTGGGCGCCGGGAGCGGTTCCGTTCCTTCACCCGTCGGCCACCGCCTCGTCGGGCAGCTGACCGCTCGGGTTGGTGACGCGCCCGGTGTAGGCGTCCTGGAACTCGCCGGCTCGTTGCGCGAAGTCATCCCATTCGCGGATGTCCGCAAACGGCCGGTACATCGCGAACGGCCGGACGCTCTCGATGTAGTGGTCCAGCAGCTCCTGAGATCGATACTGCTCGGGGTCGAAGCGGTTCCAATGGACGATCTGCTCGAGCGGCCGCCGCCACTTCGAGGCCGGATATCGCGCGGGGTAGCCGATCGGGATCGTGCCCCACGGGCGGGTGGTGTCGGGGAAGCCCAGGACGTCGCGCAGCTCCTGTGCGGTCTGGGTCTCGCCGCCGCCCGAGAGCCAGGCGGACGTGAGGCCGCAGGCGATCGTGGCGAGCTGGATGTTCTGGATCGCTGCGCCCAGCGAGCAGAAGAAGATGTTCTCGTTGTTGGGCACGTACTCGGCCTGCGCCGCCTCGCCGACGCCCTGGGGGAAGCAGGCCTTGAACCGCTCGTCCCCGAGCACGAGGATGATCGCGACGGTGTTGGCCAGGAAGCTCTTGTTCACCGCCGGGAACGGCTCGATCTGCGCGCGCAGCCGGGCGCCCTGGCGCAGGAACACGTCGCGCACCTGGTCACGGGTGTCGGGGTCGTCGACGCAGATGAAGTCCCAGTGCTGCGCGTTGGCGCCGCTCGGCGCCCACCTACCGGCCTCCATGATCTTCAGCAGCGTCTCGCGCCCGACGGCGCGCCCGGGCTCGAACTTGCGCACGCTGCGACGCGCCTTGACGACGTCGAGCAGGCTCGGGTACATCGCGGCGTCGACCGGCGGGCCGGCCCCGGTCTCCGTCGACTCAGTCGCGGGGTTCATCGCTCTCCTCTCCGAATGTGACGCGGGCGCCTCCACATGCCCTGGCCCCACCATACGCCGTCGTCCCGGTCCAGCGTTACTTTGCTCGGGCTCAGCGCAGGACGACGCAGCCGGTGGTGGCGTGGGCGATCAGCTTGCCGCTCGCCGCCACCGTCAGCCGGCCCTCGGCGGTGGCCAGCCGCCGGCCGGCGTGCACCACCCAGCCCTCGGCGAGCACCCGCCCCGTCTCCGCCGTCATGCCGCGCGAGTAGCGGATCTGGACGTCGCTGGTGGTGTAGCCGACGCCGGCCGGCAGCAGGGAATGGATCGCGCAGCCCATGCACGAGTCGAGGATCGTCGCCGCGACGCCGCCGTGGACCGAACCGAGCGGGTTGTACATCCACTCGGTGGGCTCCAGCGAGAACACGGCGTGCCCTTCCCGCACCTCGTCGAGGCTCATCCCCATCAGCTCCGCGATCGGAGGTGGCGGGAGCTCGCCGGCGAGCATCGCGCGCAGTACCTCGATGCCGCTGCGCTCCACGCTGGCGGCCGCGCTGCGCGACGGATCCTGCCAGCTGAAGGTCCGCGTGCGATCGCGCTCGGTCATGGCGGTCACCGGACTGTATCAGCGTTGAGTTGCACCATGCAACCCACTTCTCTAGACTGCGTCGGCATGCCGCTCCAGAGCACGTACACCGACCAGGAGTGCAGCGTCGCCGCGGCGTTGGAGGTGGTGGGGGAGCGGTGGACGCTGCTGATCGTCCGCGAGGTGCTGCTCGGCGTTCACCGCTTCGATGCGATCCAGGCCGATCTCGGCGTCGCTCGCAACGTGCTGCAGGCTCGGCTCGAGCGGCTGCTCGATCACGGAATCCTCGAGCGCCGGCGCTATCAGGAGCGGCCCGAGCGCTACGAATATCACCTGACGGACAAGGGGCTCGATCTGTGGCCGGCGGTGGTCGCGCTCATGCACTGGGGCGACAAGCACGGCGGGCTCGCCGACGCCCCGCCCGTCCGTCTCGAGCATCGTGGCTGCGGCGGCACGGTCGACGCCCATCGCGCCTGCGCCGTGTGCGGCGAGCGGCTCGGGCCGCGCGACGTACGGGCCGTGCCCGGGGCCGGAGCCTCCGCGGGCCATCCGTTGCGGCGGCGCGACCGCGCCAAGACCGAGCCGGTGACGGCTCGGGGCTGACGCGATGTCGACCGACGCCATCCGTCAGCACTACGGCACCGCGCCGCTGTGGGACCGGGTGCAGGCCGCACTCGCCGAGGCGGGCCTCGATGGCGAGCGCGTCGAATGGTCGGCGTTCGCGCCGCTGGACGAGTTCCACACCCGCGGCCTGCCCGCCACCCGAGAGCTCGCCCACGTCCTCGCTCCGGACGCTGGCGCAACGGTGCTCGACGTCGGCAGCGGCCTCGGCGGACCGGCGCGACTGCTCGCCGCCGAGCACGGGTGCGAGGTCACCGGCATCGATCTCAGCGCCGAGTTCGTCGACGTCGCCACCCGCCTGACCGAGCGTGCCGGACTGGCTGCCCGGGTGCGGTTCGAGCTGGGCGACGCCACCGCGCTGCCATTCCCCGACGCCCGGTTCGATCACGCCTGGACCCAGCACGTCGCGATGAACATTGCCGATCGCGAGCGCCTCTACGCGGGCGTGCGGCGCGTGCTGCGGCCAGGGGGGCGGTTCGCCATGTACGACGTCGTCGCCGGCGGCGAGCCGCTGCGATTCCCGGTGCCGTGGGCCCGAACGCCCGACACGAGCTTCCTGCTCAGCGCGTCACAGACGCGGGAGGCCGTGCACGACGCCGGGTTCGACGAGGTCTGGTTCCAGGATCAGACCTCGCTCGCCACCGAGTGGTTCGCCGCGCTCGTCGGCGGCCGCGGCGGCGCGTCAGCCGCGCCGGCGATCGGGCTGCCGGTGGTCATGGGGCCCGAGTTCGGGCAGATGGCGGCCAACCTGTATGAGAACCTGCGCCACGGGCGCGCGGGCGTGATCGCCCTCGTGGTCGCGGCCCGACCTAGGTCGGCAGCGTGACATGCGGGCTGCCGGCGAGCAGCGCGCGGACCCGCTGCCGGCCGGTCTCGCTGAGGGGCGCCAGCGGCTCGCGGCAGTGATCGGATGAGAGCAGTCCGAGCTGGCGCATCACCCACTTGGCGGGGACGGGGTTGGTCTCGGCAAACGCCGCGTCAACGAGGGGATGCAGGTCATAGTGCAGGGCGCGGGCGCGGTCGTGGTCACCGGCGATGAACGCGTCGTAGAGCTGCGCGACCGGCTCAGGGGCGAAGTTCGCCACGCAGCTGAGATGTCCGCGGCCGCCGATCGTGAGCATCGGGTAGCAGAGCAGCTCGATTCCCGACAGCGCGATGAAGTCACTGCCGGCCTCGTTGAGCACGTAGGAGACGTGCTCGAAGTCGCGGGTGGTCTCCTTGATCCCGACGATGTTGGGGTGCGCCCGGCGCAGCCGCCCGACGGTCTCGGGCCGGATCTCCACCGCGGCGCGGATCGGGACGTTGTAGACGATGATCGGCAGGTCGGGGAACGCGTCGGCGACCCGGGCGTACCACCGAAACAGCCCGTCCTGCTGGGCGCGCCCGTAGTACGGCGTCACCACCAGCGCCGCCGCCGCGTCGAGGCGCTGGGCCTCGGCGGTCAGCTCGAGGGTCTCGGCCATCAACGCCGTGCCGGTGCCGGGGAGGAACGGGACCCGGCCGGCGATCGCCGCCGCGGCGGCACGCATTACCTCGATGCGCTCGGCGACGGTCTGCGAGGTCGGCTCTCCGGTGGAGCCGCCGACGGAGATCCCGTGCGATCCGCGCTCCAGCTGCCAGTCGATCAGCCGTCCGATCGCGGAAACGTCAAGCGAGCCATCGTCGCTGAACGGGGTGATCAGCGGGGTGATCGCGCCCCGCACCGCGGTCGCATCGGCGGCGAACGGACCGCTCATCAGCGGTGCTCCCCCTGGTCTCGCTCGGCGGTGCGCCATTGCTCGTACTCGGCCTGCCGGTCGGTGCCCAACGGGTACAGGCCGCGAAACGATTCGCCGGCCTTGACCCGCTCCAGTGCGAACGCCTCGCGGTCCTCCACCTCGAGCGCGTCGTGGGCGATCTCCTCGGCGAGCTTCGCCGGCAGGATCACCACGCCCTCGGCGTCGCCGACGACGACATCGCCCGGCATCACGAGCACGCCGGCGCAGGTGATCGGCACGTTGACGTCGAGCGGGATGTGAGCGTTCCACAACGACGACGCGTTGGCGGCCTTGTAGTAGATGGGGATGGCGAGCTCGGCCACCCCGGGGGTGTCGCGCACGCCGCCGTCGGTGACCACGCCGGCGCCGCCACGGGCCAGCGTCCGCGCCACCAGGATGTCCCCGATCGTTCCGGCGCCGGTCTCGCCGCGCGCCTCCATGATCAGCACATCGTCGGGGGACACCGATTCGACCGCGCGCTTCTGCGCATCCTCGGCGCCCTTCAGCGCCTCGCGCACATCGGCGCGGATTGCGACGTAGCGCAGCGTGTGCGCGTACCCCACCATCCGCAGATCCGGCCGCCCCACCCGCAGCCCGGTGAGGAACGTGGTCTGGATGCCTCGGCGGGTGAGCTGGACGGTGAGCGTCGCCGTTGACACCTGCTTCAGGGCGGCGATCCCGTCGGCCGACAGCGGCGCCGGCCGGGGCGTGTTGACACCGGTGGCGAACGCGCGAGCCTCGGCGGTCTGCTTGGGCATCGCGCCGTAGGGCTTGAGCTCGGCGCCGGACTGAACCACCGTGCTGGTGACGGTGCCGGCGCCCTCGAGCGAGACCTCGACGACGTCGCCCGGCGCGACAACATTCGCTCCGGCCGGCGTGCCGGTGAGGATCACATCGCCCGGCTCGAGCGTCATGAACCGGCTGAGGTCGGCGATCAGCTCGGCGAAGGTGAAGATGAGATCGGCGGCCGTCGCCTCCTGACGGACCTCGCCGTTGACCGTCGTGCGCAGCCTCAGGGCGGCAAGCTCGACGCCCGCGGCCGGCATCGCCGGCCCGATCGGGGTGAACCCGTCCTGGCCCTTGGCGAGCACGCCCGATCCCCGGTCCGCCCAGCGGAAGTCGTGGACGCCGAAGTCGTTGGCGGCGGCGAACCAACCGATGTGGTCGGCCGCCCGCTTGGGTGTCACGTCGCGGGCGCGGGTGCCGATGATCACCGCGATCTCGCCCTCGAAAGCGAGCAGCTCGGCGCCGCGGGGCCGGATGACGTCGCCCCCGGAGGAGATGGAGCTCGTCGGCTTCAGGAAGTACGACGGCTCGGTCGGGGTCCGTCCGCGCTGGGCGGCCCGGCTGTGGTAGTTGAGGTGCACGGCGACGACCTTGCCGGGCGTCAGTCCGTCGGGCAGCGCCACTACGCCAGCACCTCGCTGTGCTGCGCCCGCTCGTCCACGGTGGCCGGTTCGGTCGGCTCCGGCGCGCCGTCCGGGCCGAGCAGCAGACTCGATTCGTCGTACCAGCTGTCGGGCGCTCGCGCGCCCCAGAACGACCGGCAGCGCGGGTCGTTGACCGACCAGCGCAGCGGCTTGTGGTCAGGGTCACCGGTGTAGTAGTCACACGAGTACAGCTCGATGCGGTGCCCGTCGGGATCGCGCAGGTACACGAAGAACGCGTTGGACACGCCATGACGGCCGGGGCCGCGCTCGATCACGTCGGCGTGGTAGCCACCAGCGAGCTGATCGCACGCGCGCAGCACCCCGGCGGGCTCGGCGATCCAGTACGCGAAGTGGTGCAGCCGCGGGCCGGTGCCGGCGGTCAGCGCGACGTCGTGGACGGTCGGCTTGCGCAACAGCCACGCGCCGGTGATCCTCTCGGGAGATGGATCCCCACCCACCCTGTCGGTCGAGATGTACTCACTGCAGCGAAAGCCGAGGCTCAGCCAGAATCCGAACGTGTCCTCGACTCGCGGGGAATGGAGGTTGAGGTGATCGAAGCGCAGCAGCGGCGCGCCGCGGTGTAGATCGAAGCGCTGATGCTGGGTGTCGAACTGCTCCATGGCGGCATAGAACTCGAGCGGGTAGCCGAACGGATCCCAGACGTGCAGCGAGCGTCCCATCCCGGGATCGGTATTGGGCGCGTGCCAGCGGGTGGCGAGATCGAGCGCATCGAAATGCTCGCCCAGCAGCTCCAGATCGTGCTCGGTTCTCACCCGGAAGCCGAGGCGTGACGCGGTCGCGACCGGTGCCCGGCGCAGGATGAGCGAGTGGTGCTGGCGCTCTTCCCAGCCGCGCAGATAGATCGCGTCCCGGGTCCGGGCCGAGACGATCATCCCGAGCAGCTGGGCGTAGAAATGCTCGCTGGCGGCGAGATCGGTCACCCGCAGCTCGACGAATGCCGCCCGCATGATGTCGAACGGCGGGCGGGCCGGCGGGGTGGTGACAAGCTGCTGCGCGGAGGTGGTCATCCGTCGTCGTCCTCGTCGAGCCCGAGCCCGAGCCGCGGGATGTGATGCGAGCCGAGCGCGACGTGCACGATCTCGGTCTCGCAGTAGAAATCGAACGCGTAGTCGCCACCCTCACGCCCGATGCCCGACGCTTTCACTCCCCCGAACGGGGTGCGCAGGTCCCGGACGTTCTGGGAATTGATCCAGCACATCCCGGTGTCGATCGCGTGGGCGACGCGATGCGCTCGGCGGATGTCGTTGGTCCACACGTACGCCGCCAGCCCGTACTGCGTCGCGTTTGCCAGCCGGATCGCATCCGCCTCATCGGAGAACGGCATCGCCACCAGCACCGGGCCGAAGATCTCCTCCACGAACACCCGCATGCGCTCGTCCACGTCCGCGATGACCGTCGCCTGCAGGAAGTTCCCCCGCTGCAGGTCCGGCGGTCGCTCGCCGCCGGCCAGCACCCGCGCGCCCTGATCGCGCGCGAACGCGATGTAGTCAAGGACCCGCTGGTGATGCTCGGGTCCGATCAGCGGCCCCAGCTCGGTCCGGGGATCGGCCGGGTCCCCCACCCGAATCCGCGCCGCCCGCTTGGCCACGGCGGTCACGATCTCCTCGTACACGCCCCGCTGCACGAGCAGCCGGGAACCCGCGGTGCACCGCTGCCCGTTCATGGTGAAGATCTGCGCCAGCGCGGCATCGACGCACAGCTCGGGATCGGCGTCGTCGAACACCACCACCGGCGACTTGCCGCCCAGCTCGACCGACGAGCGCTTCAGCGTCGGCGCGCCCGCGGCGGTGATCGTCTCACCCGTCGTCGTCTCCCCGGTGAAGCAGATGAGGTTCACCCCCGGATGACGCGACAATGCCGCGCCGGCCGTCTCGCCATACCCGTGCACGACGTTGAACACGCCCGCCGGCACCCCCGCATCCCCCAGCACCTCGGCCAGCAACGTCGCCGTCAACGGCGACCACTCGGCCGGCTTTAGAACCACCGTGTTCCCCGCCGCCAGCGCCGGCGCGATCCGCCACGTCGACAACATCAACGGGGCGTTCCACGGCATGATCAGCCCGGCGACCCCCACCGGCTTGCGGATCGTGTAGTTGAGAAACTCCTCGCCGACCTGAAACGACCGGCCGTGCAGCTCGGTCACCACTCCGGCGTAGTACTCGAAGTTCTGCGCCGCGCGCGCCGCCAACCCCTTCATCTGGGCGATCGGCATCCCGATGTCCGCGACCTCCCGGGCGATGAACTCGTCGGCCCGCGCGCGAATGCCCGCGGCGATCGCGCGCAGGACGCTCGCCCGCTCGCTCGCCTTGCCCCGTGGCCACGGACCATCGTCAAACGCTCGCCGGGCCGCGCTCACCGCCGCGTCGACATCATCCGCGTCACCGGACGCGGCGAGTGCCAGCACCTCGTTGGTGGACGGGTTCAACGACGCGAACGTCTCGCCCGAAGCGCTCGGGAGAAAGGCGCCGTCGATGTAGTGCCGCTGGAGGTCGTACTGGGCCTGGTGCGCGCCGTTACCTGCCGGGGCTGACGGTTGCTTCATCGACGAAACGGCTCCTCCGCGCGCTCAGTGTCGCGGATCGTCGAGCTCGCCGCCGCCGCCGTTGGCGGCCGGCCCATCGCCCGGACCCGGTCCGGGCATGCGGAACAGCTGCGCGAGCTGAGCAGCGACCATGATGTCGCCGGCCAGCTGGATCCGGCCCTTGAAGTACGCGGACATCGGATCGGAGTTGCCGCTGATGAGCCGGAGGAGCTCGACGCCGTCCATCGTGATCGTCAGGCGCGGATCGGTGGCCCCGGGGTCGCGCGCGGTATGCGCCTGTCCGTCCGCGACGGTCAGCAGGTAGCTGTCGACGCCGTCATCGGATCGTCCCGTGATGTGCCACAGGATCGAGGTCTTCACTCCCGCCGCCTGCTTGGCGTCGAGCTGGCGCGGCATCTGCCAGAAGATCCCGTCGAGCACCGCGCGCCGTGCCGGCGAGCGCATCAGCTGCTCGAGGCGCTCGGGCGATGTGTCGCGCACCAGCCGGCCAACGCCATCGGCGATCTGCGCCGGCGCGTCGCCGGCCAGCTTCTTGAGCTGATCGAGCGCACGCTGGGGGTCAAAGCCGAAATCCATCTCGACACGGACGGTACTAGCTGCCCGCATATTCGCCCGGCTCCCGCCCGGCGCGCAGGCTGGCGATCGCCGCCGACAGCCGCGCGATCCCGTCCCCGATCGCCCGGTCGCTGAGGTTCGAGTACCCGAACAGAAGCCCGCCGGCCGGCGACGGCGCCAGCCGGTACGCGGAGATGCCGGCCACCGCCACCCCGTCACGGGCGGCGGCCTCGATCACCTGAGTCTCGTCGAGGTCGTCGGGGAGCCAGGCCACCAGGTGCAGACCGGCGGCGATGCCGGCCGGCCGCAGATCGGGGAGGTGCTCGGCGAGCGCCCGCAGGACGGCGTCGCGGCGAGCGCGGTAGATCGGACGCATTCGGCGCAGGTGCCGGTCGAACTCGCCATGGGAAAGAAAGTCCGCGAACGTGAGCTGATCGAGCACGGGGGAGCCCCGGTCGGCGAGCAGCTTCGCTTCCGTGAAGGGCAGGACGAGATCGCGCGGCAGCACCAGCCAGCCGAGCCGGAAGCCGGGCGCGAGGGTCTTGCTGGCCGTCCCGGCATACGCCACCCGGTCGTGGTCGAGGCCCTGCATCGCGCCGACCGGGGCACGGTCATAGCGGTACTCGGCGTCGTAGTCGTCCTCGATCACCAGCGCGCGGGTGCGCCGCGCCCACGCGAGCACGGCGGCGCGCGCGCCGGGGGACAGCACACCGCCGGTCGGCCATTGGTGCGATGGCGTCAGGATCAGGGCGTCGGCGTTCAGGCGTGACACGGCGTCGACGGCCACCCCGTCGCCCCCCACCGGCACGCCGACAATCTCCAGCCCGAGCGCCTCGGCGATCGGGCGGGCGTCGTCGGACGCCGATGGATCCTCGACCGCGACCGTGGTCGCGCCCCGGGCGGCCAGCACGGCGATCAGCAGGGCCACCGCCTGGGCGTACCCATTGGTGATGACGATCGTCTCGGGGGTGGCGTTGGTGCCGCGCACCCGGTTGAGATAGTCAGACAACGCCGCGCGCAGCTCCGGCGCCCCCCGTCCGTCGAGGTAGCCGAGGCGATCGTCGGGGGCCTCGGTCAACACGCGTCGTACCGATCGCAGCCAGGTCGCGCGCGGGAACGCCGCCACGTCCGCGCGCCCGTATCCGAAGTCGACCGCCGGTCGCGGTCCGGGCGGCGGCGGCGACGCCGGCGAGCTGGCGGCTGGCGATTGGGCCCGGCGCGCGGCCACCTGGGTGTAGCCCCCGCTGCGACTGACGAGATATCCCTCGGCCAGCAGCTGTGCGTACGCCTCGACCACGACGCCGCGCGAGACGCCGAGTTCGGCCGCCAGCGTGCGGCTCGGGGGCAGCGCCGCCCCGCCCGGCAGCGCGCCCGAGCGAATCCGGTCCCGGATCGACGCTTCGATCTGACGGTGCAGAGCCTCGCCGCCGTCGCGGTTCAGCACGATCAGCAGCTCGGCGATGGGCGACAAATTGGTACTCAAGACACCAGCGTAATGGACCTTATCAAGAGGACCGATTCTTGGGAGCCTGGACATCATGCACAGCACCGCGCAGTTCTCCGCCACCACCACCACCTGCGGCCGGCGCTTCGACGGCCAGGTCCTGCGCCCGGGCGCGCCCGGGTACGACTCCGCCCGCTCGGTCTGGAACGGGATGGTCGATCGTCGTCCGGCCGTGATCGTCCGGTGCGCGACCGTCGCCGACGTCGTCGCCGCCGTGCGCACCGCGCGCGAACGCGATCTCGAGATCGGCGTCCGCGGCGGCGGTCACAACATCGCCGGCCGCGCGGTTCCGGACGGCGGGTTGATGATCGACCTGACGGCGCTCCATCGCGTCACCGTCGATCCGGGCTCACTCCGCGCGCGCATCGAGGGCGGCGCCCTCCTCGGCGCGCTTGACCGCGCCACCCAGCCGTTCGGGCTGGCGACGACGGCCGGGAACGTCTCTCACACCGGTGTCGGCGGGCTGACGCTCGGCGGCGGGATGGGATGGCTGGCCCGCCAGCACGGCCTCGCCTGCGACAACGTCGTGTCCTTTACCGTGGTCACCGCGGACGGCGAGCTGCTGCACGCGTCTGCCGATGAGCACCCGGCGCTGTTCTGGGGTCTGCGCGGCGGCGGCGGCAACTTCGGGATCGTCGTGGAGTTCGAGTTCCGCCTGCACGCCGTGGGCACCCGGACGCTCGTGGCCGACGTCGCGTTCGGCCTGGAGCGGGCGGCGGGCCCGCTGCGCGCGTGGCGTGACCTGGCGGCGCAGGCGCCGCGTCAGGCGACGCTGACCGCCGAGATCTCCGGCGACGCCGTCACCCTCGGCTATGTGTGGGTCGGTGACCCGTCCGCTGGCCGCGCGTTCCTGCCGGCGCTGCGCTCGATCGGGCGCGCCGACGGAGAGTGGGTGAGCGAGCCCTCGTACCTGACCCTGCAGACTCGTGACGACAACACCGAGGGGCATTCGCTGCGGCGCTACTGGAGGGGCCATTACCTCCCGGAGCTGTCCGACGGCGCCATCGGCGCGCTGCTGGACCGAGACCCCGAGGATGCCACCCTGCCCGGAGTCAGTCTGCAGGCCTACGGGGGCGCGATCGCCGACGTCGCCGACGATGCCACCGCGTTCAGCCATCGGGCGGCATGCTTTGAGTACGTGGCCGCCGCGCGGTGGACCGATCCGAGCGAGGACGGCGCGCGGATGGGGACGGCTCGCCGGGTCGCGGGCATGCTCGATCGGTTCGCCAGCGGCGCGTACGTCAACGCCCTCAGCGACGAGGGCGCCGCCGGCGTCCGCCTCGCCTACGGGCCGGCCAAGCTCGCGCGGCTGACCGCGGTCAAGGACGCCTACGACCCGGACAACGTGTTTCACCTCAACCACAACATCGCCCCAGCGGGCGCTAGCTGCCGGCGGTGACATCGTGCACGGCTACGGGGGGGGTTGGGGGCTCAGTAGTACATAGGACTACCAGCATCCCAACCGCTGCGGGTCGGGCCCGATCCCGGTCAGCGCGCGATGTGCGCGACGGCGTCGGGGCGCGCCCTCCTGCGCGGGCGGGAACCGCGGCTCCCAACCCAGCTCCTGCTTGAGGTGCCGGTTGGAGCTGCGCGCCGATCGGGTGACGGCACGGACCGCGTCGGCCCCGGTGGCGAGGCTGGCCAGCCACGCCGGGACCTTTCGCGGCCGCCCCACGCCGAGCGCCTGCGCCGTCAGCGCGACGAAGTCGTACTGGGTGATGGGCTCGTCGTCGGCGACGTGGTAGATGGCGCCGTCCGGAGCGCGCTCGGCCGCGTCGACACACGCGCGGGCGACATCCTCCACCCGGACCACGTCCCACCAGTTCTGGCCCGAGCTGATGACGACGAACCGCCCCGGCTGGCGCAGCCGCTTCACGAGCTCAGCGGCGTACCAGCCACCGGCGCCGTACACGTGGCTGGGCCGCAGGATGACCCCGGGAATGCCCGCGTCGCGCACCAACTGCTCGCCGCGCTGCATGGAGCGCCCGTAGGCGGTGTGCACCGGCAGGACCGAGCTCTCATCGAGCACCGCGCCGCCGGCGTCGCCGGCGTCGCCGGTCGCCACGGTTGACATGAAGACGAAGCGGATCCCGCCGGCCGTCTCGCACGCCGCGAGCAGGCGGCTCGTGCCGTGCACGTTGACCTCCTCGATCTTGGTGGCGTCCCGCTGCGTGGCGATCTCGGCGGCGAGATGGATCACGCAGTCCGGACGGTGCCGCGCAAGCGCCGCCGCCAGCGGCTCGGCGTGACCGAGGTCACCGTGCGCCGCCGTCGTCCCGTCGGCTCTGACCCGGGGCGCCGCACGAGCGCCGTCACATCGTGACCCCGTGACAGGAGCTCGGCGCATACGACGCCGCCGACGAACCCGCTGGCCCCGGTCACGAACGCCTTCATCTCGGGCGATCCTAACCGCCGGCACAGGCCCGCACCGCGTTTTGACCTGGCTCCCCTGCATTAGCATCCGCCCCCGCGGGCGGTTAGCTCAGTTGGTAGAGCACGTGCCTTACAAGCACGGGGTCGGCGGTTCGAGCCCGTCACCGCCCACTCGCCCCTCGGTGTGAGCGGGATCGGGCCGCCGGTGACGTGACCTGCAATGCTCGGACGCGATGATGCAGAGATCGGGTGCCGATGATCGAGGGGGTGCGGCTGTGGGGCCGTTGGCGTTGCGGGTCGGGTGCACGTTTGGGGTGGAATCGACCCTGCCGGCGGAGGCGATCATGCAGGTCGCTCCGTGCCCGCAGCCGGGGTTGTCGATCGGCGATGAGCGGTGGGTCGCGCCGGCCTATCACCACTGCTACGTCGATCATTACGGGAATCGCTGCGAGCGGTTCGCGCTGGGCACCGGCGCGACGACGATCACCTATGACGCGCATGTGCTGCTCGCCGATGCGGCTGACGTGATCGCGCGCGATGCCGAGGAGACCCCGGTGGCGTCGCTGCCGGACGAGGTGCTCAGTTTCGTGATGCCGAGCCGGTTTTGCCTGCCGGACGAGCTGGGCCACGAGGCGTGGCAGCGCTTTGGCGGCTTGACGCCCGGCTGGGACCGCGTCCAGGCGATCGTTGACCACGTTCACGACCACCTGCAGTTCATGCCCGGGGCGTCAAACCCATGGACCACCGCCGCCGACGCGTACCGCTCACGCCAGGGGGTGTGCCGCGACTTCGCGCATCTGGCGATCACGTTCTGTCGCGCGTTGAACATCCCCGCGCGTTACGTGTTCGGGTACATCCCCGACATCGACGTCGCCCCATCCACCGACCCGATGGACTTCGCCGCCTGGTTCGAGGCATACCTCGGCGGGCGATGGCACACCTTTGACGCTCGCAACAACACCCCACGAGTCGGACGGGTCATCGTCGGACGCGGCCGCGACGCCGTCGACGTCGCGCTGATCACCTCGTTCGGACCACTCACCCTCACCAGCTTCGAAGTCCGCGCGGACCCCGCCACACCCGCGCACCTCCCCACCACACCCTGACCGATGCTCACCGTCGACGTGAGGCTGGCCTGAGTTCCGCCGCCGGGAGCTCACCTCCCGGTCAGCCGTCAGCCGTGTCGTCCTCGGCGCGCAGCCCGCGATCGGTCGGCGCGTAGATGCTCGTCCCGCCGGCGTCCCAGCGGATCCGGTAGCGCGGGATCGGGTCGCCGCGCAGCACCTCCTCGATCACGCCGTGGCGCGGCCGTTGTAGTGGCCGGGAGCCGGCATCGGTGAGACGGCGCCGATTCTGCGGTGCCACGATCCGATTGCCGACCTCGAACGCCACGCCGACATCCTCGCACTTCCGCCCCGTCTGCCCCGTCTGCCCCGTCGGTCCGCCGCCCACGGGCGGCGGGTCACCCCGCATGTTCTGCCCGCACGGCACCGATGGATCGATCGGGCCCCGGCGCCTCGGCCGGTGTCACAGCCCGGCGAACAGCGACGCGCACGACGGTGACAGGAGGGTCGGGTCGCTCAGCCCGACACTGGTGACCCGGCCGTGGACGGCGCGGGTCGTGAGGGTCAGGCCGGCGAGCTCCCGCTGGACCTGAGGAACGCAGTCGCGTAGTCCGGCGGCCTGTTCCCCGGTCAGGCTCGTGCTGCTCTGGAGCCCGTGGACCGTGCGGACCAGGCTGGTGACGCGCCCGCCGAGGCGCGTCAGGTCGTTGCTCAGGCTCGGCTCGCGGGCGATGGTGCGGCTCACGGCGGTCTGCAGGGCCACGAGCTGGCCGTGGGCCGTCCCGAGACGGCGATCGAGCGAGGCGACCTCATGTTCCAGCCGGGCCGCGACCGGCTCGGTGGCGAGCATCAGGACGGCGCCGAAGCAACCGACGAGGGCGAGCACGGCGAGGGTGCAGGCCACCACGGCGTGCGTGGTGCCAGCGCGAGGGCGGCCGGGCCGGGTGGCGGGCCGAGCGCGGGCGCCGCGACGCGACGCGACCGGACCGGTCAGCCGGAGCGGCTCGAGTCCCAGCGCTGACCCTGGCCCCGAGGGCAATACCTCCCGTGTGATCTCAGCTGCCACGTGTGATCGAGTCCTTTCGAATGAACGCAGTGCAGCGAAACAACGATCCGGACGCCCCGAGACTCGCGCGGCCATCGCCGGCGGCCGCCGCGCAGCGGCGGTGCGTCAGCGGTCGCGTTCGCTCGACGGGCGGACCGGGCCGCTAGAAGCGGGCCCGTCGGCGCCCGCGGGCCCGCGGACGCTTGGCCCGGGACCGCAGGAACTGGCTGAGCACGACGATTCCGGCCATGATCAGCAACACGAACACGAGCAGGGCGAGCCACCACACGATGCCGTCGACCGAGGTGTTGCTGTGGTCGTTGAAGGCGACCGCGATCAGGAACAGCACAACGTCTGCGATGGCCAGTGAGACGATGGCCCGGCGGGGCGCGATCACCCACGCAGCCTAACCGAGTTCCGGGGCCGCCGGACGGCGACCTGGCCACGCCACCGCCGGGTGGCCCGTCCGCCGCGACCGCGTGACCGCGACGCATGAAACCGACGTGTGGGCGATCATGGGGTAATGCCCGACAATCCAAATGCCCGCAGCGTCAAGATCGCCGCGGATGAGCGGACGGGCTGGTCGTCAGAGCGACCGCGCGCCCCCGGCTCGGCGCCCCGGCCGGTTGACATTTCGGTCCGGTGCCGCGTCCTGGCGCCGGCGTATCGCCTGCGCTACTCGCCGGGCAGCCTGCTCGTCATCGTCGGCCCCGCCCTGACCCAGCCGGTCCAGTTCGCCGAGCGCGTGGTCGAGGAGCGCGGTGCGGCGATCTCCCTGAATCGCGTGCGCGAGCTCCTGGCCGGACGCGTCGAGGAGAGCCAGATCGAGGAGCGCTCGCAGGAGCTGCTCACCAACGCCGTGTCCAAACGGCTCGCGCAGAGCGAGACCGTCGTCGTGCCGATCGAGGGCTTTGACCGCGATGAGCGCGAGCGGTACACGCGCATGGCGCACCAGGTCAGGCGCCCGCGGCACCTCATCCTGCTCGACGCCGGCCGCGACCAGGTGTCCGACGACGAGCGTCCCGCGCTGGACGAGCTCCGGCGCGCGGTCGACGCCGCCGAGGTCGGCCTCGAGGGCTTCCAGACCGCGCTGCGCCTGGGTGGAAATGCCCGTTCGGAGCTCAAGCGGATCGTCTTCCAACCCCCGCCGCGCGAGGACTGACCGTCCCGTCAAAATCGCTGATCACCCCGAAATCGACGGGCGTTCACGACACGGTCGCGCGCGAAGGTGCCGCGACCGTCTATGTTGAGACTCGACGAATGACTTCTGAGGATCTCGCGACAATCGAAGAAGCCGGCCGACGGTGCGCCGTCTGCAACACCGGACGCCACTGGCGCAGGTTCGAAGTGGCCCGCCCCGAGGGTCGCGAGCCAGTCGTGATGTGTGCCGCCTGTCACGCCCGGTTCGGCGAGAAGCCGCCGGCGCCGCAGGCGCCCGAGCCGGAGCCCGTGGTCGCGGCTCCGCCCCCCAAGCCCGCCCGCAAGCCCCGCCCCCCGCGTGAGGACAAGCTCAAGCGCGCGTTGAACGAGTTGCCGCGCGGCGAGTACTCCGTCGGTCGGATCGCCAAGGCCGCGGGCCTCAATCACGCTAAGGTGCTCGCGCGGTTGCACGAGCTCGAGGCGGCCGGCGAGGTCCAGCAGGTCGGCAAGCACTGGTCCACCGAACGGCCGTCCACCGATCTCGAGGCGGCGTTCGATCGGCTCCAGGCGCGGACCGGCAACCTCCGCATCGTCCGGGAGCGCGAACCGGTCAGCTGACCGACGGCGTTGCCGTCGATGTCGAGCAGGCCCGCGCGCTCGTTACTGCCCGCGCGCTCGTTACCGTCCGCGCGCTCGTTACCGCCCGCGCGCTTCTCACTGCCCGCGCGCTTCTCACTGCCCGCGCGCTCGTCACCGCCGCGCGTTGAGGAGCCGGAACGGGCTGAGGTCGAGGCCCGGTTCGTCGCTGGCCACCCATCCCGCCACCGCCTCGCCGATCGCCGGCGAGTGCTTGAAGCCGTGGCCCGAGCACGGGGAGACGATCACCACCGCGTCGTGGTCAGGATGGCGATCGATGACGAACCGATTGCCGCGAGTGCAGGTGTACAGGCAGGACACGGTCCGTGCCGGCTCGGCGGCCAGCCACGGCAGCCGCGACCGGAGGTAGCGTTCGGACATCGCGGCGATCTCGCTTCGGTCGGCGGGGTGCTGAGCGCCGTCGGGAATGGTGATCGCGTCGTATGACTCCGAGCCGACCTTCACGCCGCCGCCCGGACCATCGAGCGCGGGGAAGCCGTAGAAGCCGTGGAGGTGAACGAGCTCGGAGCGCTCGCCGCCGAAGTCCCATACGAAGACCGGCATGTCGCGAAATCGCTCGTAGCCCTCGCGGATACCGAACCAGTACATGAGCTGGCGGTAGACGGCGACGATCTCGGCGCTCTCCGGGAACAGCTCGCCGATCCACGGCCCGGCACACAGGACGAGTTGGTCGGCGGCGTAGACGCCGGCGTCGGTCGTGACACTCACCCCGTGGGGCGATGCCGTCCACTCGCGAACGCGCTCGTTGAGCGCCAGCCGTGCCCCGTGCTCGCGGGCGAGCTGCAGCTGCGCCGTGACCGCCGCCTCGGGTCGCACATACCCGGCGGTCGGCTCGTAGTACGCCTCGGTCTCCTCGTCGACGGCGAACATCGGGAAACGGCGGCGCAGATCGTCGTTGCCGAGCCGTTCGTGCTCGATGCTGAACCGCCGCGCCAGCGCGCCGGTGTGCTCGTAGAACGGGCTGGCCGGGCGCGACAGGACAAGGCCGCCGCACTGGGTGAGCAGCCGGTGGTCGGTCTGACTCTCGATCTCCCGCCACAGCTCGTGGGCTCGTCTCACCAGCGGCATGTACTCGGCGCCCTCGCCGATCGCCAGGCGGGTGATCCGGCTGTCACCGTGCGTCGAGCCGTATGGGTGCGGCGGCGCGTACTGGTCCAAGCCCATCACCGACACGCCGCGGGCAGCGAGCTGCCAGCACGTGGCGCTGCCCATGGCGCCGAGCCCGACGACAATCACCTCGGCGGTGCGCGCGGTGGTCATCGCCCGCGGCCGGTCAGCCCAGCACGGGGATGTCCGCGGTGAGGAGCTGGGGGCCGTCGCCGGTGATCAGGACGTTGTCCTCGATGCGGATGCCGCCGAACTCGAGCAGGCGGTCGATTCGGTCCCACGCGACGTGGCCACGGTGCCGGGCGCGGCGCTCGGGATCCTCCAGCAGGGCCGGGATGAAATAGAGCCCGGGCTCGACGGTGACGACGAAGCCCGGCGCCAGGGGCAGGTTGATCCGCAGTCCGGGGAACGGCGGCGGCTCGTCGCGACGTTCGGGAATCGGATCTCCGGCGTCGCGCACGCCGAGCCCGACGAGGTGACCGATGCCATGCGGGAAGAACAGCCACACCGCGCCCGACTCGACCAGCGCGGTCGGCTCCCCCCGCAGCACCCCGAACGCGATCAGCCCCTCAGCGATGACCTGCGCCGCAGTCAGGTGGACGTCCCGCCACTCGGTGCCGACCGTGCACCGCTGGATGGCTGCCAGCTCGGCGGCACGGACGACGGAGTGCAGCTCGAGCTGCTCGGAACTCAGCTCGTCGCCGACCGGATACGTCCGAGTGACGTCGCTGGCGTAGCAGCGGTACTCCGCCCCGGCGTCGATGAGGACGAGCTCGCCGCGCGCGAGCGGGCGACGGCTCGGAGGGAAGTGGAGTACGGCCGAGTCGGTCCCGCCGCCGACGATCGTCTCGTAGGCGACGGTGTCGCCGCCGTGGCGTACTGCCGCGGCCCAGAACGCGACCTCGATCTCGCGCTCGGTCACCCCCGCGCGCAGCTCGGGGACGATCGCCGCGAACGCCGCCCGGGTGGCGCGTTCGGCCACCCGCATCCGCTCGAGCTCGACGGCGTCCTTGGGCCGGCGCACGCCGCTGAGCCCCAGGCGCAGGCCGGCTGACAGCGCGGAGCTCGCCTCGACGCCGGGCACCGGCGCGCCGAGACCGGCCACGGGCCGCCCGGCGCGCGAACGCAGCCAGTCGGGCAGCTCTGACACCGGCCGCCCGCCGGGCTCGCCGGCGGTGAGGCCCGACCACACACGCTCGTCCTCGCTCACCGGGGACACGAAGTCCGACCAGCCCGCCGCCGGGTCGAAGGCCAGCACCCCGTCCGGCCGGTTGCGATCGGTCAGGTAGTAGTACTCGGAGTGCGCCCGGAACGGGTACGTGAGATCGTGGCGGCCGGGGATGTGAATCGGCTCGCCGGCCCCGATGAGCACGATCGCATCATCGAGCCGCCACTCGGCGGCCGCGGCGGCGCGGCGGCGGTCCAGCTGGGCTTCGATGCTCGTCGACGCGAGGCTCTCGGACACGGTCCGCGAGTCTATGACCAGTGGGCCTCCCGCTACCGGTCTGGCGCGGTCACGGTGTGCCGGCGGTGGTGCCGGGCCCGTCAGCGGCTCGCGCCGACGAGTTCCAGCTTGGCCGCTCGGGACAGCCGCTTGATCCGGGCCTCCTCCCGCCGCGCGGCGGTCCGGTCGGGCATCGGGATGGCGAGCGCGAGCGCCACCGGCAGACGGCTGGCGGTGTAGCGGCTGCCGACCCCGGCGCGGTGGCGGGCCAGGCGACGATCGAGGTCGACGGTCCAGCCGGTGTACAGCGAGCCGTCGCGGCACCGCAGCAGGTAGACGTAGGCCTCGACCATGTCCCGCAGCTTCGCCGTAGCGCCGGTCAGACCTCCCGGCGCGGTCGGTGTCGGCCCCCGGGCCGGCTCAGCCGCCGATCACCGGAGCGACCGGCGTGCACGCCGGGACCACCGGCTGCGCCGGGTCCAGCGCGGTGAGCACGTCGGCGTCGGCGATGTGGTCATAGGCCATCGACAGGTGCTCGCCCTGATCCAGCGCGCACTGGCGCTGCATCATGCCACCCTGCGAGTGGCCGACGAGGTCCACCTGGCTCGCCCCCGTGGCGACGAGGACGCGGTCCACGAAGCTGCCAGCTGCTGGGCGGAGCTCTCGACCGGGCCGGTCGCATCGACCCCGATCGCGCCGCTTCCGACGTAGGACCCGTAGTTGAGCGCGTAACACGATCCTCCCGCTCCGGCGCACCGTCCTGGCACGGGGCGCGTTGAGAATCGGCTACCCGCCCCGATCGCCGTCAAAACGGGCCCGCCGGCGGCGAGGTGCGAGGCTACGCTGGTGAACCATCCGCTGGCACCGATCCCGCCGGACCGCCGACCGCGCCGCTTCGCCCAGCTGTTCGCGGGGCTGTGTCTGTACGGCCTCACCGCCGCGATGCTCGTGCTGGCTGGGCTCGGACTCGACCCGTGGGACGTGCTGCACCAGGGGTTGGCGCGGACGTTCGGGCTGGGCATCGGCACCTGGGCGATCTTCGTCAGCTTCGCGATCTTGCTCGCCTGGTGGCCCCTGCACCAGCGGCCGGGCTTCGGCACCGTCGCCAACGCCGTCGTCGTCGGGGCGGTCATCGATCTGGTGCTGGCGCTCGTGCACGCGCCCCACCAGTGGTGGGCACGAGTGGCGCTGCTGATCGGTGCCGTGCTCGGCAACGGCGTCGCCACCGGCTTCTACATCGGGGCAGGCCTCGGACCCGGCCCGCGCGACGGGCTCAGTGTCGGGATCGCCGGGCGCGGCCACTCGATGCGGGTCGTGCGCACGACGGTCGAGCTCACCGTCCTGGTCACCGGCTTCCTGCTCGGCGGCAGCGTGGGCATCGGGACTGTCGTCTACGCCGCGGCCATCGGGCCGATCACCCACCTGACGATTCCGGCGCTGGCGATCTCGCGCCGCCCACCGGGAGTGCGCGCGTGATCGGCGCCGGTTCGTCGTTAGCGGCGCGTGCCACTGCGGTCACGGACTCCCGAGGGACTACCCGGGTCCCGCCTCGATCGCCTCGCGCACCCGGGCCAGGCTCGGCTGCATCCCGAAGCCGGTGAGGACCCAGGTGGCACCGGCCGCCGCCCACGGTCCCGGATCGCCGCCGGGCTCGATCTCGGCGACGAGATCGAACGGGTCCTCGCCGGCGACGGTCTCGCCCGCTTCGCGCCAGCGCAGCTCGCGCAGCTCGCGCACCTCGGCGGCGAGCTGCGCCAGCGCGTCGGGTCCGGGCATCTCGATCGGGAACAGGCCGTCCCACCGGGCCGCGCGCCGCACCGGCCGCCGGCTCGGCCAGCGGGCCGCGACCCACACCGGGATGCGCGGCCGCTGGACCGGGAGCGGCTGGAACTCCCCGCCCCAGTACGCGCTCAACCGCTCCAGGCCATCGTCGAGCAGCGTGGCCCGCTCCCGGGGATCTGACACCTCGCCGAACGGCTCCAGCTCGCCGTTGCGATCGCTGCCGAGACCCACGCCGAGCGTCAGCCGCCCCCGGCTGAGGTGGTCCAGGGTGATCGTCTCGCGGGCGAGCTTGTGCACGCGCCGGCGGGACAGCGGCGTGACGAGCGGACCCAGCCGCAGACGCTCGGTGGCGCAGGCGGCCGCGGCCAGCACCACCCACGGATCGGCCACCGCGCGGACCGGCGCTTTGTAGACGATGTGATCCCACACGAACAGGCCGTCCCAGCCGCGGGCCTCAGCCCCGGCGGCGAGCTCGGCCATCACCCTCGGGTCTGACAGCTCGTCGAACGGGGCCACGAAGATGCCACGCTTGACGGCCACGCCCTCGACTGTATCCGCGCCCGCTCCGGCCGGCGGCGCCGAGCGGGATTGCGTCAGAATCGGACCCGTGCCGGCAACCCCTGCGCTCCCCCTCGCCACTACCGTCGTCGGCAGCTACCCGCAGCCCGAATGGCTGATCGACCGTGACGCGCTCGGCACCCATTCGGTGCCCCGGGTCCGCGTCCGCGACGCCTGGCGCGTCGCCGAGCCCCACCTCGAGCAGGCGCAGGACGACGCCACCGTGCTTGCCATCCGCGAGATGGAGCTGGCCGGGATCGACACGATCACCGACGGGGAGGTCCGGCGCGAGAGCTACTCCAACCGGTTCGCCACCGCGCTGGAGGGCGTCGACGCAGATCACCCGGTCACGATCCACACCAGCGGCGGCGAGCCGCGGACCGCGCCGAGGATCGTCGGGCCGGTGCGCTGGCGCGAACCGGTGGAGGTGCGCGACCTCGAGTTCCTGCGCGCGCACACCGATCGCGCGACGAAGATCACCCTCCCCGGCCCGTTCACGATGGCCCAACAGGCCGGCAACGAGGCCTACGGCGATCTCGACGAGCTCGTGATGGACCTAGCGGCGGCGGTCAACGCCGAGGCGCACGCGCTCCAGGCCGCCGGCGCCGATGTCATCCAGCTCGACGAGCCGTGGCTGCGCAACGATCCCGAGGCGGCGCGCCGGATCGCCGTGCCGGCCATCGATCGCGCGCTCGCCGGGCTGACCGTCGTCACCGCGGTCCACCTGTGCTTCGGCTACGCGGCGCTCGTCGGCGCCAAGCACCAGAGCCGCTACGACTTCCTCGGCGAGCTCGGCGCCTGCACGGCGGACCAGATCTCGGTGGAGTCGGCGCAGCCGCGACTGGACCTGGCCCAGTTGGCGGAGTTGGCGCCCAAGACGATCGTGCTCGGCGTCATCGATCTCGGCGATCCGGAGGTGGAGCGCGCCGGGGTGGTGGCGGAGCGGATCCGGGCGGCGCTGGCCCACGTGCCGCCGGGCCGCCTCGTGCCGGCGCCGGACTGCGGCATGAAGTACCTGGCGCGGGAGACGGCGCGGGGCAAGCTCCACGCGCTCGCCGCCGGAGCGGCGCTGGTTCGGGTTGAGATATGACCACTCCGGCCCCGCGTCGCGTTCACTGGCGCCGGGCGTGACCGGACCGAGCTGACCTCAGCCCGGTGGCCGACCGGCGGGAGCGGGGCCTAGCGTAGAGCGGTAGACCGCGACCGTGGCTTCGCCGATCGCCGGCCAGCCGAACCGCTCCATCGCGCGGCGGCGTCCGGCCTGTCCCATCATGGTCGCCAGCCCCGGGTCGGCGATCAGCCGGTTCACGCGTTGCGCGAACGCGGCGGCGAACCCGTCAGGATCGACGGGATCGATCGACCCGGGCGCCTGCTCCAGCGGCACCAGAAAGCCGGTCCGCTCGTCGTCGACGACCTCGACGATCCCCCCGGTGGCCGACGCGACGACCGCCGCCTCGCAGGCCATCGCCTCCAGGTTGACGATCCCCAGCGGCTCGTAGATCGACGGGCAGGCGAACACGGTCGCGTGGCTGAGCAGCTGGATGACGTCTGACTTGGGGAGCATCTGATCGATCCAGAAGATGCCGTCGCGCTGCGCCTGCAGCCGCTTCACCCCGGCCGCGACCTCGGCCTCGATCTCCGGCGTGTCAGCCGCGCCGGCGCACAGCACGAGCTGCGCGGACGGATCGAAGCTCGCGGCGGCGCGCAGGAGCAGCGGCACTCCCTTCTGGCGCGTGATCCGCCCGACGAACACCACCGACGGCCGGTGCGGGTCCACGCCGAAGCGCTCCAGCACGTCGGTCGCCGGGTCGGGCTGGTACTGAGCCGTGTCGATCCCGTTGTAGACCACGTGCACCCGCTCGGCGGCGATCGCGGGATAGCAGGCGAGGATGTCGCTCCTGGACCCCTGAGACACCGCGATCACGGCGTCGGCGCTCTCGAGCGCGACCCGCTCGCAGAAGCTCGACAGCGCGTAGCCGCCGCCGAGCTGGTCGGCCTTCCACGGCCGCAGCGGCTCGAGCGAGTGCACCGTGGCCACGTGCGGGATGCCGTAGGTCAGCTTGGCCAGATGGCCTCCGAGCTGGGCGTACCAGGTGTGGCTGTGGACAACGTCGGCGCCCTCGGCGCCGGCGGCCATCAGCAGATCGACGGACATCGCTCCGAGCGCGGCGAGATGGGGTGCGCTGCCGGTGAGCGCGTTCCACGGCTCATACGCCCGCACGGGCGGAGCGCCGTCCCCGCGTTGGGTGCCCCAGCATTGCACCGTCAGATCCACGTGCTTGATCAGCTCGCGGCTGAGGTACTCGACATGGACGCCGGCCCCGCCGTAGACCTCCGGGGGGAACTCGCGGGTCAGCAGCGAGACGCGCATCGTCAGCGCGGCCCGGCGGCGGCGACGTGCATGCCCTTCGCCACGACCACGACGCCGGCGTCCGACACGGTGAAGCGCTCGCGGTCGAGCTCGAGGTCCACGCCGACCTGCGCCCCGGGCTCGACGACCACATCCTTGTCGAGGATCGCGTTGCGGACCACCGCTCGCTGGCCGACCTCGACGCCGGGGAACAGCACCGCGCCGTCGACCTCGGCGTAGGAATGGACACGAACGCTGGGCGAGAGGACGGACCGGTTGACGCTGGCGCCGGAGATGATCACGCCCGAGCACACCATCGAGTCCAGCGCGTGGCCGGTGCGGCCGCTGTCGGCGAACACGAACTTGGCCGGCGGCAGCGGCTCCGGCAGCGTGAGGATCGGCCACTCCAGGTTGTAGAGGTTGAAGACGGGGAACACCGAGATCAGATCCATGTGCGCGTCGTAGAACGCATCGAGCGTCCCCACATCTCGCCAGTAGCCACGATCGCGGTCGGTGGCCCCCGGGACGTCGTTGGCTCCGAAGTCATACACCTGCGCCGAGCCCGAGCTGACGAGCATCGGGATGATGTTGCCGCCCATGTCGTGGGAGGACTCGCGGGCCTGGGAATCCTGGGTGACGACATCGATCAGCGTGTCGGTGGAGAACACGTAGTTGCCCATCGACGCGTACACCTGGTCGGGCGCGTCCGGGAGCCCGACGGCGTCCTTGGGCTTCTCCCGAAACGCGGTGATCGTGTGACCGTCGGCGGCGGTCTCGATCACGCCGAACTGATCGGCCTGGTCGATCGGCACCCGGAGCGCGGCCACCGTCACCGACGCGCCGGATTCGACGTGTTGGCGCACCATCTGCTCGGGGTCCATCCGGTAGATGTGGTCGGCGCCGAACACGATGACGGCGTCGGGCTTCTCGTCGCGCAGCAGGTTGAGGTTCTGGTAGATGGCGTCGGCCGAGCCCTGGAACCAATAGGGCCCACGCCGCATCTGGGCGGGCACGGGCGCCACGTAGTTGCCCAGCAGCGGCGACAGCCGCCACGTCGTGGAGATGTGGCGGTCCAGCGAGTGGCTCTTGTACTGGGTCAGCACGACGATCCGGCGGTAGCCGGCGTTGACGAGGTTTGACAGGGGGAAGTCGATCAGGCGGTAGTTGCCGCCGAACGGCACCGCCGGCTTGGCCCGGTCCAGGGTGAGCGGCGACAGTCGCTTGCCCGCGCCGCCGGCGAGCACGATCGCGAACACCTGGTTCTGGTCGGCGCGCTTCATCGTGACTGCGTCCCCGCGTCCGCCAGCGCGTCGGACACGATCCGCTCGGCCTCGGTGACGATCCGCTCGAGGTGGTCCTCGCCCTGCATCGACTCGGCGTAGACCTTGTAGACGTCCTCGGTGCCCGACGGCCGGGCGGCGAACCAGCCGCTGGCGGTGACCACCTTGAGCCCGCCGATCGGGGGTCGCGGCGGCGCCGGAGCGGTGGTGAGGACCTCGGTGATCGGATCGCCGGCCAGCTCCGCGCTCGGCACCTGCTCGGGTGAGAGCCGACCGAGCACGTCCTTCTCGGCTGCCGACGCCGCGACGTCGACCCGCCGATAGGCCGGGCGGCCGAACCGTGCGGTGAGGCCCTCGTACAACTGCCCCGGATCGCGTCCGGTCCTGGCCGTCATCTCCGCCGCCAGCAGGCAGGGGATGAGCCCGTCCTTGTCGGTCGTCCACACCGTGCCGTCCCGGCGCAGGAACGACGCGCCGGCGCTCTCCTCACCGCCGAATCCGAGCGTGCCGTTCAGCAGTCCGGTCACGAACCACTTGAAGCCGACCGGCACCTCGTCGAGCCGCCGGTGCAGATCGGCGGCCACCCGGTCGATCATGCTCGAGCTCACCAGCGTCTTGCCGACGCCGACATTCTCTCCCCAGTCGCGGTGGCCGCCGAACAGGTAGGACACGCAGGTCGCGAGGAAGGCGTTGGGGTTCATCAGCCCGGCGCTCGGGGTGACGATCCCGTGGCGGTCGGCGTCCGGGTCGTTGGCGAACGCCACGTCGAAATCACCGGCCATCGCGCGCAGGCGAGACATCGCATACGGTGACGAGCAGTCCATCCGGATCTTGCCGTCCCAGTCCAGCGGCACGAAGCGGAAGGTCGGGTCCAGGGTGTCCGAGACGATCGTGATGTCGAGGCGGTGGCGCTCCGCAATTGCCCGCCAGTACGTCAGCGCCGCGCCGCCGAGCGGGTCGACTCCGAGCCGGAGTCCGGAGCTCCGAATCGCGTCGAGATCAATGACCGCGGCCAGGTCGTCCACGTACGCGGAGACATAGTCACGCCGGTTGACGCTCGCCGACGCGAACGCCACCCGCGTGACGTCGCGCAGGCCGTCCTGGAGCAGGCGGTTGGCCTCATCTCCGATCCAGCCGGTGACGTCGGTGTCGGCGGGGCCGCCGTGCGGCGGGTTGTACTTGAAGCCGCCGTCGCCGGGCGGGTTGTGCGACGGGGTGACGACGATCCCGTCGGCCTGGCCGCGGCCGCCGCCGGCGTTGTGGGTGAGGATGGCGTGGGAGATGACGGGCGTCGGCGTCGCGCCGTCGTCGGCGTCGATCACCACCTCCACCTCGTGCGCCGCCAGCACCTCGACGACCGTCCGGAACGCCGGCGCCGACAGGGCGTGCGTGTCGCGGCCCAGGAACAGCGGCCCGTCGATGCCGTGGGCCTCGCGGTACCGGCACACCGCCTCGCTGATCGCTGCCACGTGGGAGTCGGTGAACGTGGCGGTCAGCGACGATCCGCGATGGCCCGAGGTGCCGAACGACACCCGCTGGGCGGGATCGGAGGTGTCGGGTCGGCGATCGTGGTAGGCCGTCAGCAGGGCGTCGACGTCAATCAGATCACCGGGCTCGGGCAGCTGGCCCGCGCGGGGATCGGTGCCTTCCGCGTTCATCTCGTCCTCTCGTCGGATCACGCCGAGCGTCGGCAACCGTCGCTCACGCCTCACATTAAGGGTTCGGCAGAGGATCAGTGGCGGAATTTGGCCCTGACCGTCACCGGGGCGCGCAATCAAGCGACTCGTAGCGAGCCGCTCTGGGGGCTGCTCAGTCCGTTGCGGTGACGGTGGGCAGCAGCCGCTCGAGCACGCGGGCGACGCCGGCATCATCGTTGCCGGTGGTGATCTCGTCCGCGGCGGCGAGGACGTGGGGGTGGGCGTTGCTGACCGCGACCCCGTGTCCCGCCCACCGCAGCATCGGCAGGTCGTTGGGCATGTCGCCGAACGCGATCACCGCGGCGGGGTCGATCCCGCGGGCGGCGCACAGGTCGGCGAGGGCCGAGGCCTTGTTGACCCCCGGCGCGGCGATCTCCACCAGGCAGTCCGCGGAGTTTGAGTGACTGAGCTCGGCCAGATGACCGACGAGCCCGGACGCGATCGCCAGTAGCGCGTCGGCGGTGTGCGCCTCCTCGCGCAGCATCAGCTTGACCACCGGCTCGTCGATGAGGGAGTCGATCGGGGCGATGAGCGTGTCCTCGGGGACCGGCCAGCGCGGCGTGTAGGCGGACTCGTGGGCGAAGCCCTCCGGCCGCTCCACCGCCCAGGTTGCGTTCGGCAGCGCCGTCCGCAGCAGCGTGATGACGGTCCGCGCGGCGGCCGCCGGCAGCGCGCGCGCCTCCAGCAGCGCTTCGGCGTGGAGGTCCCACACGACGGCGCCGTTGGCGCAGATCGCCACGCCGCTGTGCCCGGTCGCCTGCGCCAGCGGGCGCATCCAGCGAGACGGGCGCGCGGTGCACAGGACGAGCAGCGCGCCGGCGCCCTGGACCGCGGCCAGCGCGCGCCGCGAGCGCTCGTCCAGCGTCCCGTCCGAGCGCAGCAGCGTTCCGTCCAGATCGCAGGCCACGACGCGAGGGAGCACGCGGACATGCTCGCAAACGGCTCGCGGGCGCGTACAGTCGGTCGCGTGGCCACCTGGGATGACGTCCGCCGGCTGGCGCTGGCGCTGCCCGAGACCGACGAGCGGGTGTCGCGCGGGAACGTTCAGTGGCGGGTCAAGGAGAAGCTGTTCGTCTGGGAGCGGCCGCTGCGCAACTCCGATCGCGCGGCGCTCGGCGACGCCGCTCCGGATGGTCCGATCCTCGGCGCGCGGGTCGAGCACCTCGGCGCCAAGGAGGCCCTGCTGGCCGACGATCCGGCGGTGTTCTTCACCACGCCCCACTTCGACGGCTACCCGGCGATTCTCGTCCGGCTCGAGCCGATCGCGGCCGACGAGCTGGCGGAGCTGGTTGTCGATGCGTGGCTGGCCCGCGCGCCCAAGCGGCTCGCCGAGGCCTATCTCGAGCAGTCGTCGTAGGCGACGACCGCGGTGCGGCTCGTCTACACGGCCGGGTCCAGTAGCTCCGCGCGCTCGTCCTCCGGCGGGTAGCCGTAGGCGTAGAGCGTGAGCTCGTCCTCGCCGTGATTGACCGTCTGCAGCGGCGTGCGGGCCGGGATGTGGATGAGTCCACCGGTGGGTACGTCCCGGCGCTCCGCCGGCTCGCCGACGTACATCGACAGCGTGCCGGCGATCACGATGAACGTCTCCTCCTGGTGGGGATGACGGTGACGCCGGCCCCTGGCGCCGGGCTCGTAGCGCCAGATGTTGGCGCGGGTGTGGGTGAACCCGGCGAGCTCAGAGAGCTCGGCGACGTGCCGCGCCGGCTCGCCCGGCTCATGGGGGCGAGTGATCCACGTGAGGTCCTCCGGGACGACGACGGCGGCGGCCACGTCGCGACTGTAGCGCTGCGCGATCAGCGCAGGGCCGGGGTGCGCGCCGGCTGCCGGCCCGGCTCGGGCGCGGTCCGCCGGTCCCGCGGGTGCGGCCGGAGCGGCGGCCGATGGTCGCGCAGCCGCGTGCTTGACGGCTGGGCGTCGGGCAGGAGCAGGCCGCCGAACGGTGAGCTCGGTGGCGGATCCGGGTCGCGCGGTCCCGGTCCACCGCCTCCGCTCTCATCGGAGCCCGCGCCGCCGCCGCCCGGCCCGGGGTCGTCTCCGCGGAACAGAAGCGCCGGGGCGAGCATCGCGATCGGCATCGCGAGGATCGGCAGGAACGTCGTTCCGAGCACGAAGGTCAGGGCCGGCAGCAGCAGCACCGGTGACAACCGGACCAGGATGAACACGATTCGGCGAGACCTCACGCTGGCCCAATCGTACCGATGCGCGATCGCCGGCCCAAGCGGCGGCGGCGACGAACCTGGGCTCGCCTCTGACCGGCCGCCGGAACCGCCAGGTTAGGAAGTCGTGAGCCCTCAGTCCGGATCCACCGATGCTGGGCGGAGACTCGGCGTCGGGGGCCGAGCGAGGCGCCATCGGCGGAGCACCATAAGGGTGATCCCTATGGGCGACGCCGATGGCGGATAGCGACGGCCATCCGGCGGCGAGACGACCCCAGGATCGGTGGATCCGGGCT
>DATCFW010000340.1:0-2743 GCA_036509295.1 Solirubrobacteraceae bacterium
GCGCAGCGCCAAGATCATGCGCCGCCTCCTGCGCGACATCGCCGAGGGCCGCGCGCTCGGCGACGTCACCACGCTGCGCGATCCCACCGTGATGGCGGCGCTCGAGGAAAAGATCAAGGAAGAGCAGGCCGCCGAGAACTAAGCGCAGAGAGGTCGCTCGCGGCCATCGGGCCGCGAGCGAGGCCGCGTCGGCCGACCCGACTCGAACTGATTCCATGCGCCTTGAGTCCTCGAGATCCCTTCCCATCTGACCGCCGATCGACGACGGGCACTTCGCGAGCGAACCGCGTGCTGCCCGACGAGGCAGCTCAGCCTGCTGCGCAGGCCCGCGCTCCGGATGGGACCTGGCGGCTGCTCGGCCTGACCCAGCGTGACGACGAGCTGGGCGCGCTCAGTCGAGACTGCGCCCGCGTGCTCGAAGAGATGGCGCAGGTCACGTCCGAGTTCTCGTGCGGGTCCGCACGCAGTTCGATCGCCATCTCGATCATCGGCGGTGAGATGGAGGGCCTGCAGACCGATCTGCGTCAGGTGACCGACCGCGCCGGGTCGCTGCGCTCAGCATCCGCTCAAGCCGCCGAATCCGCGGATGCGTGTGCCGATGTCGCCGGGCAGCTCACGACCGAGAGCGCGCGCGGACTGGAGGTGATCGCCCCGCTGATCGAGGCGATCGGTCAGATCAGCCGTCACGCGGCGCGCGTGCACGAGCTCGTCCAGGCGCTGGCCGCCAACGAGCTGCGGAGCATCGGCCAGTTCTCGGCGATCATCGACCGGATCGCCGATCAGACCAAGCTGCTCGCGCTCAATGCCGCGATCGAGGCCGCCCGCGCCGGCGAGCACGGCCGGGGGTTTGCGGTGGTCGCTGAAGAGGTAGGGCGACTGGCGTCCGAGACCGCGGCGCAGACGGCGCAGATCGAGAACACGGTGAAGCGGACGACGGACCAGATGAAGGAAGTCGTCGCCGCGGCGGCCGTCGCCTACGAGCAGTCATCCGAGAGTGCGCGTGGCGCCGGCGCGGGCAGCGAGATCCTGGAGCGCATCGAGCAGCTTGTGAACCTCTCCGGGGAGAGCGTGAACCAGATCGCGGAGCTGTCTCGGCGCCAGCTCGACGACGTGCACCTGATCGACGCCAACCTGCACTCGATCACGGTTGCCAGCTCCGAGATCGAGAGTCAGACCAAGTCGGTCGCCGGCAGCCAGTTGGAGCTGTCCACCGGAACCGAGCGGGCCGCTCAGATGCTGGCCCGATTCGATACCGGCGGGTTGATGTCACGCCTGCGGACCCGCTGTCTGCAGCTCACCGACGAGCTGCGAGCCATCCTCGAGGAGGCGATCGAGGGCGGCCGCGTGACCCAGGCTCAGGTCCTGGAGCTTCGCTACGAGGAGGCCCGCGGGGACCTGATCGCCCGATTTGGCCGGCTCTTCAATGTCTCGCGAGCCGACCCGGACGGCTTTGCCCCGGCCAAGTACCACACCGCCTACGACGCGGCTGTGGACAAGGCGATGATGGAGCGGATGGATGCCGTCCTCGCCGCCGAGCCCGGGCTCACCTTCGCGCTCCCGTTTGATCTCAACGTCTACGCCCCGGCCCACAACAGCGTCTTCTCCCAGGACATCACCGGTGACCCCGCGCGCGACCTCGCCGGAAACCGGACCAAGCGCTTCTTCCTGGACTCCCGAGCGCTCACCCGCGCCTCGCGGATGGAGTTGGGGGTCGAGCTGCCCGAGCGAATCCTGACTCGCTCACAGATGAGGTCGGCCGGCGCCCGGCTGACCGAGCCCGCCGGCGCCGGTCCTTCCTTCCTCCAGCAGACCTACGCCCGCGACACGGGTGCCGTCCTGACCACGCTGTCGACCCCGCTGTACGCCAAGGGCCAGCGCTACGGCTGCGTCTGTCTCGGCTGGGATCCGGAGAAGCTGCGAACGTGATGCCGGCGGTCAGGCGGCCGCGCGCGCCCACGCCGCGTCGACGCACAGGTCCAGCACCATCGCGTCCTCGCCGCAGCGGATCTCCAGCGGCAGGCCGGTGCGCCGGAACATGGCGAGCATGCGGTGGTTGCGCGGCAGCACATCGGCGACGAACCGCGAGACGCCGTCACGCCCGGCGTGCGCGACGAGGCGTTCCAGCAGGATCGTGCCGATTCCCCGGCCCTGCCAGCGATCGGCCACCAGGAACGCGACCTCCGCGTGGCGAGCACCGGTCCGCACGTAGCTCGCGTGGGCGACGATCTGCGCCGGAGATCCGGCGAGCGCCAGCACGGCAAACGTGTCGCCGTAGCGGTCCGATGCCATGAGCTCGGCTGTGCCGTCGAGGTCCGGAGCGCCAAAGAAGCGCAGTGACAGTGAGTCCGAGGAGACGGCGTCCAGGAACGTGCGGATCGCCGGTGCGTCAACCGGTCTGACCGGGCGGAGGGAGATCGTGGCGGCGTCGCGCACGGCGACGGCTGTCCCGCGGGGCTCACGGTTGGTCACGGCGATCATGATTCATGCGTCGGAACCCGGCGGCGCTGTCAAGCGTCTCACTCCGCTCGCTCAACGGATGTTCGATCGGATCGCGTCGTTGCGGCGCCTCCGTCGAGCCGGCAACGCGGTGGCCGCCCCCGGACCTAAGGGCTCGTTCATAAATAAGTCAGCAGGTTTGGTGGTCGCGGCGGCGAATTTTGGGGTGTGGTTGACGAGGTAGGGATCGGTGTGAAGTTCCGTGCGTTGGCGGGTGAGTTGAACGAGCGTCAGCGGCGGTTGTGGG
>DATCFW010000341.1:0-8400 GCA_036509295.1 Solirubrobacteraceae bacterium
CCTTCCTGAGGAAGGTCAACGTCCCGCGCCGCTGACGATCGGGGGTGATTGGGACGTTTGCCGACCGATCCCCCTCCTTCGTGGCCGTCGTTGCCCGCAAGGCACGGTCCGCGCCCCGGATCCCCGGATGCCACTCACCCCCGCACGCCCCGACGCTCGAACGCCGACACCCCGGCCGCGCGGCACCCCGGCACGCCGGGCCGCCGGACGCTGACGAGTGGCCCAGCTGCTGTCGCGGCGGCGCGGAATCAGTGATCTATCGGTCGCTTTCAGCCGGGATCGATCAGGGGCGTCGGGGCGGCGAGGAGCGCCGGGACGGGGCGGGGCGGCGGGACGGGGCCAGGCGTATGGCCGCGGGCGACATCGGTGAGCAGCGCGATCATCGACCGGGCGGCGGGAGCGACCCCCGGACCCGACATCGTGGCCACGGTGACCAGGCGCGCCGGGCTCGCCGGCGCGAGCGCCCGGACGACGATCCCGGAATGCACCCGCGTCAACGCCAGCCGCGGGATGAGCGCGACCCCCACCCCGGCGGCGACGAGTCCCTGCACGGTGTCGTAGTCGTCTGATTCGAAAGCGACGTCGGGCTCGAACCCCGCCGCCAGGCACGATCGCACGACGTGCCGAGCGCACGGGCTCTCGGCGGACGTCTGAACCCACTGCTGATCGCGCAGATCGGCCAGCGTGAGCGCCGGCGCGGACGCCAGCGGATGGTCAGCCGGCAGCGCGACGTCCATCGGGTCCTCGAGCAGCCGCACCGAGCGCAGCCCGGCGCCCGGGCGCTCGCGCCGTGGGTGGATCGCCGGGAACTCGAACAGCAGGGCGAGGTCGAATTCGCCGGCGCGCAGCCGCGGGCCGATCTGCTGGGGCTCGCCCTCGGCCAGCGTCAGCGCGATGTCGGGATGGGCGCGGCGAAACCGCGCTACCGCCAACGGCATCAACGTCGCGCCGGCCGAGGGGAACGACGCCACCCGCAGCCGCCCGGAGCGGATGCCGAGCACGGCGGCGAGGTCGGCCTCGGCCGCCTCCACCTGGGCGAAGATCGCCTCGGCGTGCGTGATGAGGGTTGCGCCGGCGGCGGTGGGCCGGACCCCGCGCCGATCCCGGATGACGAGCGGGGTGCCGGTCTCGGCCTCCAACCGCGCGATCGCCTGCGAGATCGCGGACTGGGTGTAGGAGAGCGCCTCGGCGGCGGCCGAGAACGACCCGCGGCTCACCACCTCGCACAGGATCTGCAGTCGGCCCAGGTTCAGCATTAGCAAATCTTATCGAGAGCATGAACAACTTCATTGGCACTGATAGGCAAGAGGCTGCGACTCTCTCGGCGAATGCCTCACGGGGAAACCCGTCCACACAGGAGACTGGAATGGCGCCGAGCGCGATCGTTTCGTACGACGACACACAGGATGACCTCGACGCCCTCATGCTGGGGCGGACCCTTCGCGATGCCGGGGCCAAGCTGACGCTTGCCTACGTCCGCCACGCGACCCACCGCCAGCTCGAGCACGAGCAACTCTCCCAGCACGAGGCGGAGGCGCTGCTCGAGCGCGGCGCGCGCTGGCTCGACGATCAGTACGCCGAGCGCCGCGTCGTCGTGAGCCCGTCAACCGGCGAAGGTCTCGGCTGGCTGGCCGCCCAGGATCAGGCGGACGTCATCGTGTTCGGGTCCGATTACCGCACCCGCAGCGGCCACGTGGCGATCGGACGGTCGGCGCAGACCCTGCTGGAGGGTGGCCCAGCCGCGCTGGCGCTCGCCCCCGCCGGCTACGCCGCCCGCGCCGGCCACGACATCCACACCATCGGCGTCCTCGCCGGCTCGGCGGACGAGGCCGCGATCGAGACCGCGTTCTCGATCGCCGGGCGCCTCGACGCCGCGGTGGTCGATACCGACCGCGGCGTCGACCTGCTCGTCGTCGGCTCGCGCCAGGAGGCCCCCGACGGCCGGGTGATGCTCACCTCGCGCGCGCACAACGCGATCGAAGAGGCGACGGCTCCGGTGCTGATCGTGGCCCGCGGCGTGGCGCTGCGCTTCGAGACGCTCGTCACCGTCTGATTCACGACCGCGCCGGACCGGAACCGGCCGGGCCGGGCCCGGACTGGTCCGGACTGCACAGGCGTCGCAGGCCGGCCGGATATCGTGCGCCGCCGTGCGTACGCTGGTCATCTCCGATCTGCACCTCGGGACCCGTGCCGGGCACGATGTGCTCCAGATGCCGGCGGCCCGGGACCGGCTGTTCGCCGCGCTGGACGGCGTCGACCGTCTCGTCCTGCTCGGCGACGCGCTCGAGCTGCTCACACGCACTCCGCGGCGCGCGGCCGCTCGCGCCGAGCCGGTCATCCGCGCGCTGGGACGAGCGCTCGGTCCCGACCGTGAGGTGATCGTCGTGCCCGGCAACCACGACGCCGGGCTCGTCCGGAGGTGGGCGCAGGCCCAGGGGCCGCGCCTGGCCCCGTCGACCGCCGTCGATCCGAGCGCCAGCCCGACGTTGGCGTGGCTGCTGGCCGGACTGGCACCGGCGCGGACCCGCGTCAGCTACCCGGGGGTGTGGCTCGGCGAGGGGGTGTGGGCCACGCACGGCCACTACCTGGATCGCCACCTGCTGCCGGAGTCGACGTTCGGACTTCCGCGCGGTCGCCTCGGCCGCGGCGCCCCCGGGACCGCGCTGCCGATGGACTACGAGCACCCACGACACGGGCGAAGCTCCCGGCCGCGCGATTCGCCCAGCGCCCGGTTGCGCGCCCGCCCGGTGGCGACGGTCCTGGAAAGCGGGGCCGACCTCGTTCGTCGGGCGACGATGCCGCAGGTTCCCCAGCTGATGATGCGGCGCGGGCTCGCCCCGGTGACCGCCGTCGTGATCGACGCCCAGATGCGCCACGCCAGCATCCCGGCGATGGCGCACGTCGTCCGGCGGTTGGGGATCGACGCCGACTGGGTGCTGTTCGGCCACGTTCACCGGCGTGGCCCGATCGGGGACGAGCGGTGGCCGGCGCCCAGCGCGGGCGCCGCGCAGCTGCTCAACACCGGATCGTGGGTGCTCGACCCGCTGCTCGTCGACCGGGCGACGCCCCCGCACCCGTACTGGCCGGGCGGCGCGGTACTGCTCGAGGACGGGCGGGCGCCGCGATCGGTGGGGCTGCTCGACGAGCTCAGCGCCGAGGATCTGCGCCGGCCGCGGGGGTGACGTCACCGGCTGCCGGGGTGACGTCACCGGCTGCCGGGGTGATGGCACCGCTATGGGGTGACCCGGGCCATGGGAGCGATCACCGCAGGATGAGGTGACTGTCACCGAACTCGTGCCACAGGTACCGGTGATCGAGCGCTGACGCGTAGCAGCGCTCCAGCAGCCCCTCGCCGCAGATCGCGGCGAGCATCTGCAGGTGGGACGCCTCGGGCTCGTGCCAGCCGGTGATCAGCCCGTCAATCACCGAGACGCCGCGGTCCGGATCGATCACCAGCCCGGTCCAGCCCGCGGCGGCGGCGACCGACCCGTCGCGCCGGCCGACCGTCTCCAGCGCGCGGACCACCGTCGTGCCGACCGCGATCACCCGGCCGCCCGCCGCGCGGGTCGTGTTCACCAGGCGCGCCGTCGCCGGCGAGACGTCGAACGGCTCGGGGAACGGCGGCTCATGGCGCTCGGGCGAGGACACCCCGCAGTGCAGCGTGATCGGAGCCACGGCGACGCCGGCGACGACGAGCGCGCCGATCAGCTCCGGCGTGAACGGCCGTCCGGCGCTCGGCATCTCGGCGCTCCCGGGAACCGTCGCGTACACGTTCTGATAGGCGGCCAGCGGATACCGGTGCTCGATGTACGAGTAACGGATGGGATCGCCGTGATGCTCGAGCAGATCCTCGATCGTGCCGAGCCCATCGAAGCGCGCCAGCCACAGTCGCGAGCCCGACGCGTACGGCGCGACCAACTCCAGCGTGCCGTGGTGGCCGGGCAGGCGGACCGTGTCGGCGGCACGGCCCCGCGCCGGGCGGGCGCCGTCGGGCGAGCGCAGCTCAACCACCCGCCAGCGTGCGTCGAGTCGCGGCGCGCGAGTGGCGAAATGAACGCGCACCCGCGAACCGTCGGCGCGGGAGCCGGCCACCGCCGCCGGCAGCGTCGCCGACACGTTGATCACGAGCAGATCACCGCGCTTCAGGAGCAGCGGGAGCTCACCGAAGGCTGCGTGGAAGATGGCGCCGTCGCCGGCGTCGGCCACCATCAGCCGAACGCCGTCACGGGTGAGCCCGCGCGTCTCCGGCGGGGAGGCCGCCTCGAGCGCGCGGGGGCAGCTCGAACGCGAGCGCGGTCACGACAGCACCTCACCGGCCAGCAGCGCGCGCGCCTGGTAGCGGCCGCTGGGCAGCGACGACCCGATCAGCTCGAGCAGGCCGGGGACGCTGCTCTGCGGCGGCGGGCGATCGGAGATGTCCTGGCCCGGAAACGCCTCCTGGTGCATGCGGGTGCGCATGTCACCCGGGTCGACGGCGTAGACGCGCAGCGCCGGACGCTCGGCCGCCAGGATCGCCGTCAGCTGCTCGAGCGCCGCCTTGGACGAGCCGTAGCCGCCCCAGCCCTCATAGGGCTCCACCGCCGCGTCGGAGGTGACGTTGACCACGGCGGCGCCGTTGGGCATCAACGGCAGCGCGAGCTGGATGAGCGCCAACGGCGCGACGACGTTGGTCGCGTAGACCCGCCGCAGGACGTCGAGCGGGTAGTCCGCCAGCGACGGCTGCGGGCTGGGCCCGAGGATCGACGCGTTGTTGACGAGCAGATCGATCCGCTGCCCGGCGGCGTCGATCAGCGCCTCGCGGTGCCAGTCATCCGTGACGTCGCCGGCGATCGCGCGGACCTCGGTGGCCCGATCCAGCTCGGTGGCCGCCCGCTGGAGATCGTCAGCTCCGCGGGCGTCGATGACGAGCGTCCAGCCGCGCTGGGCGAGCGACCGAGCAAGCGCCAGGCCCAGACCGCGGGAGGCTCCGGTGATGACTGCGGTTGACATGGCCGCGACGCTACGGCGGGCGCGGTCCCGGTTTCCAGCGGCAATTGGTCCTACGACCTGTGCCGGCGGGCGGTCCGCTCAGGATCGGCGGCCGGCGAGGCCGCGCTGGACGGCGAGCACCGCCGCCTGGGTGCGATCGCTGACGCCGAGCTTGGCCAGCACTCGCCCGACGTGGGCCTTGACCGTCTTCTCGGAGATCTGGAGCTCGAGCGCGATCCGCTTGTTGGCGTGGCCGAGGGCGATCAGGTCCAGGACCTCGCGCTCGCGGCGGGTGAGGTGCTCGATCCCGTCAGCCGCCGGGCCCGGCGGGGCGCTCAGCTGGTGCAGCAGGCGCGCCGCCACCGTCGGATCGATCAGCGCCTCGTCGGCGCAGGCGCTGCGCACCGCCCGGGCCAGCTCGGCCGGCTCCACATCCTTGAGCAGGTAGCCGGCCGCGCCCGCCGAGAGCGCCGGCATCAGCCGCTCGTCGTCGAGAAAACTCGTCAGCACGATCACCCGGCTGGCCGAATTGCGCCGGCGCAGCTCGCGCATCGCGCCGATTCCGTCCAGGCGCGGCATCACCAGGTCCATCAAGATGACGTCCGGGGCCAGCGCCGTCGCCTGGCGAACGGCCGACTCGCCGTCATCCGCTTCGCCGACTACCTCGATCCCGTCCTGGAGCTGCAGGAACGTCCGCAGTCCCTCACGCACGACCGCGTGGTCATCGACGATCAGCACCCGGATCGGCTCAGCCATGCGCGGGCACCTCCAGCCGCACCACCGTGCCGCCGCCCGCTCGCGAACTGACCTGGAGCCGGCCGCCGAGCTCCCCGGCGCGCTCCTCCATCGACGTCAGCCCGAGGTGATGGGAGCGCAGCTCCGGGTCGGACGGATCGAAGCCGATCCCGTCGTCGGCTACCTCGACGGTGAATGCTGACTGTCCGCCGCGCAGCCGGACGGTGACCGTCTCGGCGCCGGCGTGGCGGACGGCGTTGTGCATCGCCTCCTCGACGATCCGCAGCACCTCCGCGTCGCGCCCGCGGTCGATCGCGCTCGGGTCGCCCTCGCATTCCAGCCGTACGGTCACGCCGTGGACCCGCTGGAGCATCATCGCCTCCGTGCGCAGCACCCCCTCCAGGCCGTCGCGCTGAAGCTGCGCCGGGCGCAGGCCCATGATCAGGGAGCGCAGCTCGGCGAGCGCCTCGCGCGCCAGGTCCCGCACCCGGTCGAGCTGCGGCCGCGCCTCCTCGGGACCGCGATCGAGCAGCGTCGCCGCCGCCTCAGCGGCGAGGTTGAGGCTGAACAGCTTCTGACTGACGACGTCGTGCAGCTCGAGCGCCAGCCGGTTGCGCTCGGACAAAATCGAGAGCTCGCGGCTGCGCTCGTACAGCCGTGCATTGGTGATGGCGATCGCGGCGTGGGCGGCGAGCAGCTCGATCAGCTCCCGATCGGACGCATCGAAGCTGTCGTCCCCCTCCTTCTCGGTCAGGTAGAAGGCGCCGATCACGCCCTCGCGGGCGACGATCGGGACCCCGAGGAACGAGCGCATGTCCGGATGCCGGCTCGGCCACCAGCCACGGAACCGAGGGTCCTGGTGGATGTCGTCGACCAGGTAGGCGCCGTCGGCGTGGAGCATCGCGCCAAGCATCCCGTGGGTGCGCGGCAACGGGCCCATGGCGGCGATCAGCTCGTCGGTCATGCCGGCCACCAGGAAGCGCCGGAAGCCACCGGCGCCGTCCGGAATCCCCAGCGCGGCGTATCGCGCCCCGGCGAGCTCGCGCGCGGAGTCGACCAGTCGCTGCAGGACCTCGTCCACCGACAGCTCTGACGCCACGGCCAGGACGGCGTCGCTGACCGCCTTCAGAGCAGGGCTGACCGGCTCCGGCATGGGCGAGACGATAGCTTTGGTCAGAGATGCAGACACCCCGCCTGTTGATCTGGACCCAGGTCGCGATTGTCGTGTTCGTGCTGGCCGGCATCGTGATCGCGATCACCAGACTGGTCTAGCGGTCGGCCGGAGCCGCGGGGTCATGTTCGAGTCCATCGTCGTCGGCACGGACGGTTCCGACACGGCCGCGGTGGCGGTGGCCCTCGCGATCGAGCTGGCCCAGGCGGTCGGTGCCCGGCTGCAGATCGTCAGTGCCTACGAGCCGATCGCCGAACACCACGTGCGCGCCACGCGGCTGCAGGCCGCCGCTGACGTCCAGTGGATGGTCCACCCGCGCGCGGACGTGCTGGAGCTGCTCGAGGCGGCCCAGCGCGACGCGCAGACGGCCGGGGTCTCGACGATCGAGACGTTCGCCCGCGTCGGCGACGCGGCCGACGCGATCATCGATGTGGCCGAGGAGCAGCGATGCGACCTGATTGTGATCGGGAACAAGGGAATGACCGGCGCGACCCGCTTCCTCCTGGGCTCGGTCCCGAACAAGGTCTCGCACCACGCGCCCTGCTCGGTGCTGATCGTGCGGACCGGATAAGCCTGAGCCGCTCGCGGCGGCGCTCCCCGCCGTCGATCAAGGCGCGGCCGGCGGGCCCGTCGCACCGGGCGGCGGAGCCGTCGTGGTGGCCGGCGTGGTCGTCGTCGGCGGCGTCGTGGTCGGCGGCGTCGTGGTCGTCGGCGGGGTGACGCCCGTGCCCGGCGGGATCGGCCCGCGCCTGGTGGCGACGCCGACGTTGACCAGTCCGTACCCGTAGGCGGAGTTGGGCTTGCCGTCCCCGAGCTCGGTGGCGCTCTGCTCCAGCCGCGCCAGGACCCGATCGGGCGAGGGGTGCGCGCCGATCACATGACTGGCGATGACGAGGGCCGCGGCGCCCGCCACCTCGGGTGAGGACATGGAGGTCCCGATGTAGTAGTTCGGGAATCCGAAGCGGTCCCAGTGCGGGGGACTGGTGAGCGTGAGCTGGAAGATCGACGGGAGGGCGCGCTCGGGATGGCAATCGGGGTCGCTGGTCATGATCGCGTCGTCGCCGCCGCCGGGCGCGACGAGATCCAAACCCGATCCCCCGTTGGAGTAGTCGGCCAGGCAGTCGTCCTTGGTGGTGGCGCCGACGGAGATGACGCCGGGCGCGCGGGCGGGGTAGGCGATCTGGTTGGTCTGATCGTTGCCGGCGGCGCCGACCACGGTCACCCCGTGGCGGTGGGCGTAGTTGATCGCGCTCACGATCTGCGGGATGGCGGCGCCCGAGCTGACCTGGCTGGGCAGGAACTCGAGGCTGAGGTTGATCACCGCAGCGTGGTGCTTGACGGCGTAGCGGATGCCGTGGGCGATCGTCGTCTCGTCACCCTCGCCGCTGGCGTCGAGCACCCGCACCGGCATGATCGAGGCTCCGTAGGCGATCCCGGTGAGGCCGATGCCGTAGTTGGTGGACTCGGCGATGATCCCGGCGACGAACGTCCCGTGGCCGTTGCGGTCCAGTGGATAGCGGTTGTGG
>DATCFW010000342.1:0-15267 GCA_036509295.1 Solirubrobacteraceae bacterium
AACTCCGCCGGGAACACCCGCGTCAGAACACCAACCGAGATGTGATCCGTCAAACGCGAATCAGACAGCGGCTTACGCTGACCAGCCCGAGGCACACCGCCACAATAACTCCCCCTCCGGACGCTAAGTTTACGGTATTGCCTTTAGGCCCCGGCGCGAATGCTGCTAAAGGATCGCTCGGTGTGATGCTGGCTGTGACCAACCCCCAGCGCGGAAAGCGCCCCCGCGCAGACGCCCACCGGTCGCAGGCGTCAGACGTCGGCGCTCGGGCCCGCGACGTGTCCGCCGGATCGCCCTGATCGCCGCTCTCGTGCTCGCGCTGCCGGCGGCCCGGCGCTCCACGCGCTGCCGACGCAGCAGGGGGTCGTGGCCGCGCAAAAGCGGGCGCGGGCGCGGGCTGCAGCCGTCTACCACCCGCCGCGCATTCGCCCGATCATCGCCCCGGCGCTGCCCGGAGACGGCGTCTGGCGCCCCACTTTCTCGCCGGGCGGTACTCGAGCGCCGGTGCTGGTGACGGAGTTCCGACCCGAAGCCCTGTACCCCCAGAATGTCGCCGGGGTGGCGTGGATCGATCATACCCGCACCTCGGTGTGGCTCTACCCCGGCCGGCTTGAGCCGAACGTGCAGATGGTCTCCCGCGGGCCGATGGAGATCCCCCCGGAGCTGCGCGGACGCCTCGTCGCCACCTTTAACAGCGGCTTCAAGCCAAGCTGCAGGACTCCGGCGGCGGCTTCGTGTCCGGTGGGCACACGTACGCGCCGCTCAAGAACGGTCTGGCGACAATCCTGCGCTACCGCAACGGCCACATGGACGTGCGAGCGGTGGGCCGGCGGTCCGATCGCCGGCCCCAATATCGTCTACGCCCGCCAGAACCTGCCGCTGATCGTCAACAACGCAAGGCTCAACCCCAACCCGTCCGACGGTCCGCAATGGGGCGCGACCCTGGGCAACGCGATGCGCGTGTGGCGCTCGGGAATCGGGATCCACCCCCACGGCAACCTGATCTACGCCGCCGCCAACGACATGACCGTCGGGTCACTGGCCGGGGTGTTGCGCCCCGCCGGGGCGGTCCGCGCGATGGAGCTCGACATCAACACCCACTGGACCAGCTTCATCACCTACCAGGCCCCGGCGCGATCGGAGCAGCCAATCTCCTCCCCCCAGCATGGACCGCTCCCCGCAGCGCTACCTCACTCCCGATGACCGGGATTTCTTCGGCGTCTACGTCCGATAAAGCTGGGACCCGCGCCGCCGGCTTGCAACGCTCGCAGCCGGCCTGGCCCTGGCGGCGCGCGCTGGCTCCCAGGTCTCTGCGGTGCGCCTGGCGAACGCCACCTCTCAACAGTCCCGGCCGCCGCCCCGGGCGCGCGCGCCGCTCGCCTCCCTATGCCGTCGCCGAGCGCGTGGTGACTTTCGTTGACCGCAGGCGCCTGATCCGGCTCCCTGGCCACGGCCACAGCCGCGCCGGTTGGTGACGGTGGTCCGTTATCCCGAGCACGCCGCTGGACCGTTCCCGCTGGTCGTGTTCGGCCATGGTTTCGCCGTCACACCGGCCTACTACTGCCGACTGCTCCGCGCGTGGGCGCGAGCGGGACACGTGGTCGCCGCGGCGGTCTTCCCGCTCGAAAACGCCCACGCTCCGGCCGGTCCCGACGAAGCCGACATCGTCAACAAGCCCCGCGACATGAGCTTCGTGATCACGCACCTGCTGGCCGCCAGCGACGATCGCCGGAGTCCGCTCGCGGGGCTGATCGATCCCGACGCGGTCGCCGTCAGCGGGCAATCAGACGGCGGCGAGACGGCACTGGCGGCCGCCTACGATCGCTACTACCGTGCCAGCAACCGCAATTGTCGATCGTCGAGCGCGTCACGATCGCGTTCCTGGACCGCTACCTCCAAAGCGCGCGCGACGGGCTCGCAAGAATGATCGCCGCCGGCGACATCGCCGGGCGCGCGGAGCTCATCGTCCGCCGCTAACCCCGATCGTGTGGTGGGCGCGTGGGTGTGAAGGTGCGGCCGGGTTTTGGCGGTTCGCGTCACGAGGAGGCCATCGCTTGCGGAGGTGAGCATGATCTCACGTCAGTCTCACGCTCTGCTTACTGATCATGGGCACGATTGCAGGACAGTTAATGTCGCCCATGGAACCCCTACCTTCACGTCGTCACCCTGGACGACCGCGGACAGCGCCACCGGCGGTCAACAGCCGGGAGGCTGGGCTGGCGCTGATCCAACGGCTCAACGGGTGGCTGATCACCGGTGCCGTCGCCGGCGCCGGCCTTCTGTCTCTGCTGGCGGCACATGCATTCCACGGGCACACGGTGACCGGGGATCTTCACACCTCCAGTCTCGCCGGGACGGCCTCTCCCTCCAGAGGATCCAATGTCGCTGGAGCAGCGTCACGTCCACAATCCACGCCGAGCGCGGGCGGCGCTCTGCAGGCGCCGGCGCAGGCACCGGCACCGGCGTCGTCCGCGCCAGCGCCGGTCGTCTCGGGGGGCTCCTGACATGGCCGCCGTCACCGGGCCGAGCCCGCTCTGGTATCTCACCCGCGGGACCGGAGCCGTCACCCTGATCCTGCTCACCGTCAGCCTCGCCCTCGGCGTCGGTAGCGTGCGCCGCGTCCACACCGAACGCGTGCCGCGGCTCGTTTTTGACGCGGTCCACCGCAGCGTCTCGCTGCTGGCGGTGGCCTTCCTGGCGGTCCACGTCATGACCTCGGTATTCGATGCCTTCGCGCCGATTCAGCTGATCGATGCGTTCATTCCGTTCGTCTCGGCCTACCGTCCGGCGTGGCTCGGCCTCGGGGCGATCGCGTCGGATCTGCTGATCGCCGTCGCGCTGACCAGCGTGCTGCGTCGCCGACTCGGCTATGAGGCGTGGCGCGTCACGCATTGGCTCGCGTACGCGTGCTGGCCGATCGCTCTGGTCCACGGGCTCGGCACCGGTAGCGACGCAAAGGCCACCTGGATGCTGGCGCTGACCGCCAGCTGCGTGCTCGTCGTTCTCGTGGCCGTGTGGGCTCGGATCGGTGCGGGCTGGCCGGAGCACATCGGCGCACGGAGCTCGGCGGTGGTGGCGTCGATCGCCGCCCCGATCGCGCTGTTCGTCTGGTTGCCGGCCAGCCCGCTGGCGGCGGGCTGGGCCAAACGGGCCGGAACACCCAGCTCACTGCTGCCCAGGAGCAGCACGCGGCTCGTCAGCACCGCCGCCCAGACGTCGTCGCCCGTCGCCGCGTCCCAGGGGTCGTCCTCCGCGCCCCAGATCTCGTCCTCCACGCCAGTGAGCGGATCGATTCGCCAGTCCGAACTGCCGGACGGGTTCGTGCACGTCGACCTGCGGCTGGCACGCGCCGGCCAGTCACTGAGCGCGCTCGACATCCGAATCCAGGGGCAGCCGCTGGGGGGAGGCGGCGTTGCGATGACCTCCAGCGTCGTCACCCTGGGCACGCCGTCTGACCCGACGCTGTATCGCGGCGTGGTCACCGGCCTCAATGGAGGTTCGATCGACGCCCACGTCCAGACCAGCCACGACGCCCTGTCGCTGCAAGCGCAACTTCATATCGATCCGAACGCGGGCGCCGTCACCGGTACCGTGACCGCCGACCCCGCGTCGCTGAGCGCTCAGCCCCCGCGCAGGGACGGAGACGGGGGGCGATGATGGCCACCGCGGTGCAGCAACTCCTCCCGCGGCTGCTGGTCGGCGTCGGCGACCGGGCGATGGTGCACCTTGATGAGCACCTCGGCGCGCACGGCCCATTGCCGGACCTGCTGGCGCGGGCACCCGACCAGCTGATCGAGCTCGTCGAAGTGGCTGGCGTCCGCGGTCACGGCGGCGCGTCATTTCCCGCGGGGAAAAAGATGCGCGCCGTGGCGTCGCGGCCCGGGCCGGCGATCGTCGTCGCCAACGGATCAGAGGGCGAGCCGGCGAGCAAGAAGGACCGTGTGCTGATGCGGGAGCTGCCTCACCTCGTGCTCGACGGTGCGGCGGTCGCGGCCCGAGCCGTCGGATCGTCGGACGCGGTCATCGCGGTGGCCGCCGATGATGAGCGAAGCCTGCGCAGCCTGGAGTCGGCACTGCACCAGCGCCGCCAGGCGCGACTGCATGACGATCCCCGGTTTGAGCTGTTCATGGTGGCCCCGCGCTACCTGTCCGGCCAGGAAAGCGCCCTGGTCAATGCGATCAATGGAGGTCCCGGGATCCCGACGTTCACGCCGCCGCGGCCATTCGAGCGTGGCGTCGACCGCCGACCGACCTTGGTGCAGAACGTCGAGACCCTGGCGCACATCGCGCTGATCGTGCGTCACGGTGCCGACTGGTTCCGGGAGGTCGGCACGTCACGCGATCCCGGTTCGGTGCTCGTCACGTTGTCGGGCGCGGTGACGGCCCCGGGCGTCTACGAGATCGTGCACGGGATGCCGCTCACCGAGCTGCTCGACATCGCCGGCCTCGACGACGAGCTCACAGCGGTGCTCGTCGGCGGATACTTCGGCACCTGGCTCCCGACCGCCACCGTGCCCGGCGTGCGGCTGGCCGGCGACTCCCTCGCTGAGCACGGAGCGACACTCGGTGCCGGGGTGATCGTTGCGCTCGGGGTCGCGGCCTGCCCGGTGGCCGAGAGCAGCCGTATCGCCGACTTTTTCGCTGACGAGGGCGCGGGACAGTGCGGTCCGTGCGTTCACGGGCTCGACGCGATCGCTCATTCCATCCACGGTCTGGCCACCGGCACCGCCAGCCGCCACGCCCACAGCGACCTTGAGCGGTGGCTCGCCGAGCTGCCGCGCCGCGGGGCGTGCCAGCACCCGGACGGGGCCGCGAAGTTCATCTCCAGCTCGCTGCGTACGTTCGCGGCTGACTTCGCCGACCACGCCCGCCATGGCCCGTGCGATCGCTGCCGCTCTCAGGTCCTGCCGACGCCGGCCGTCGCGGCCCAACCAGGACGTCAGCGATGAGGCTGCGGGTCAATCCCATCCGGTGTGTCGCCCACGGGCTCTGCGCGGAGTGGCTCCCGGAGTCGATCCGCCTCGACCAGTGGGGCTACCCGATCGTCGACGGGCCAGAGCTCGCCCCTGAGCTGGTCGAGCACGCGCGTCGCGCTGCCGACGCTTGCCCGACGCTCGCGCTGCTGCTGGAATCAGACGGCGCGTGAGCCGCCGCGGCGCTGCGCTCGGGCTGGTGTGGACCGCGGCGATGATCGCCGCGGCCGGCTGTGGTGCGGCGGCGAGCACCCTGAACGGAGCCCGCGCCGGAACCACCCACTCTGTTTCCTCAGGCGATCCTGGAGCGGGCGCAACCGCCTCGCACGCGCCACGGCGAGCTCGCCCGACGCCGGCCTACCCGAGCCTGCTCGCATCCGCGCAGAGCTCGCGCGTCAGCGAGTTCGTTCCCGTCGTGCGCTGGCGGGGCCGAACCGCTGTCTGGAGCGCGCGGTCGCCGTCCGGCATTGCCCTGCTGTCGTTTGACCAGCGGCTGATCGAGCTGAGGCTTCACTCGGGCACCATCGACGCCGGCAGTTCCGGATGGCGATGGGGGCCCGCGGCCGTCGGATCAGAGCGCCGCCGGCTGGTGGCGGCCTTCAACGGCGGCTTCAAACTTTCGACGGGCGCCGGCGGCTTCATGTCCTACGGCCGGATCGGGGCGCCGTTGCGCTCGGGCCTGGGATCGGTCGTGACCTACGCCGGCGGGCGCACCGACATCGGTGCCTGGCACGTGGAGGTACCGACCAGCGGAACACCCGTCGTCTCCGTTCGCCAGAACCTGACGCTCCTCATCGATCACGGACGCCCGGCGGCATCCGTCGATTGCCTGTCCTGCTGGGGGGCAATCCTCGGTGGCGTCAGCGACCCTGCGCGCTCCGCGCTCGGCGTCACCGCGGACGGTCGTGTCATCTGGGCCGCGGGCGAGCATGTCACCGTCGCGCAGCTCGCCGCAGCCCTGCTCGGGGCGCGCGTCGGACGCGCGGTCGAGCTCGACATCAACCCGGAATGGGTGGCTGGCTATCTCTACGGGCACCGCAGCGATTCCGGGGCACTCGCCCCGGTCCCGGTCGTGCCTGGTCAAAACGGCGTCCCCGGTTTCTTTCTCGCGCCCTACAGCCGGGACTTCTTCACCGTCGTTGCGCGTTGAGCAGCACCGAGCAGGCTAAGCGTCGGCCGACGGCCGGCCGGCCGCGCGCGACTCGCTGCGCGTGAACACGAACTCGCCGGGCGCGAACTCCCGGGTGCGCCGCCGGTACTCGGCCTGATATCCCGGCCAGTTGGCGACGATCCGGCCCTGGTCATCCTGGTACCACGAGTTGCAGTCCAGCCACGCGGTTCCGGCAAAACGCGCCTGGGTCTCCCGGTCACTGGCCGCCTCGACCTCGGGCCGCACCTCCACGCCGGCGTAGCCACCGTCGCGCAGGTGCTGCACCGCCTGGCGGATATAGGACGCCTGGGCCTCAAGGTAATAGATGATCGACCCGCCGGAGGTGTTGGTGTTGGGGCCGTACATGAAGAACAGGGACGGGAATCCGGGGACGGTGATGCCGAGATGGGCGTGGGCGCCGCCGGCCCAGGCGTCGACCAGGCGCGCGCCGCCGGAGCCGCGCACCTCCATCGGCGCGACGAACTCCGAGACCGCGAAGCCGGTGCTCCAGATGATGCAATCGACCTCGTGGTGAGCGCCGTCAGCGGTCCGCAGCCCGGTCTCGGTCACCTCCGTCAGCGCCTCGGTAACCAGCTCGACGTTGGGCCGGCCGAGCGCCGGCAGGTAGTGCGAGCTGAACAGCACGCGCTTGCAGCCAAACGTGTAGTCCGGCCACGCCCGGCGACGCAGCTCGGGATCGGGAAGCTGGCTGCGCATGAACCGCTCCGAGCGCGAGGCGAACACGCGCCCGACCGTGCGGGGATGGCGGATCGCCGCGGTCAGGACCTCGAGCAGGGCGAACAGCAGCGCCCGGCGGATGGTCTGCAGGCCGGGCAGGCGGGCGATGACCGCGCGCACTCGCGGCGGATAGATGTGGTTGCGCCGCGGCAGCAGCCAGTTCGCCGTGCGCTGGAACACCGCCAGGTGCCCGACCTGCGGCGCGATCTCGGGGACGAGCTGGATCGCGCTGGCGCCGGTGCCGACGACGGCCACCCGCTTGCCGGCCAGCTCGTAGTCGTGGTCCCAGCGGGCCGAGTGGAAGCTGTGGCCGCCGAAGCGCTCGAGCCCCGGCAGGGCGGGGATCGACGGCCGGTTGAGCTGACCGGTGGCCAGCACCAGCACGTCGGCCTCGTGGGTCTCGCCGCCCTCGACGCTGACCCGCCAGTGCCCGGTGGCGTCGTCGAAGGCGCATTCCCGCACCGGTCGCGAGCACCGGATCAGCCCCGACACGCCGTACGCGTCGGCGACGCCGCGCAGGTAGTGGTGGATCTCGCTCTGGGGCGAGCACAGCCGCGACCAGCTGCTCCGCTGCTCGAAGGAGAACGAGTACAGGTGGCTGGGGACGTCGCAGGCCGCCCCGGGGTAGCGGTTGTAGAACCACGTGCCGCCGAGATCGGACGCGGCCTCGAGGATCGTCACGTCTGCGAAGCCATGGCGTCGCAGCTCGATCGCGGCCGCGATGCCGCCGAAGCCGGCGCCGACGATGAGGATCCGCGGTGAGGCCATCGACGGGCCCATCTTGCCAGCAGCGGCCGTCCGCTGCGCCCGGCGTGCGAACCTGTCAGCCACACGCGAGACCGACGGAGGGCTGTGGAACATGGCCGTTGACGGATTTGAGACGGTGAGGATCGTGTCGGCGGACGGCGGCGTGACCGCGGAATTCGTCCCGGACGCCAACATGGTCTGCCACTCGCTGACCCATCGCGGCGATGAGCTGCTCCACGCCGGCCGCGGCGTGCGCGCCTACGCCGAGCGCGGCAAGACGATGGGCGTGCCGCTCCTGCATCCCTGGGCCAACCGCCTCGCTCGGCGCGACTACTCCGTCGGCGACGCCCACGTCCGGCTGCCCGAGCCCGAGGGGCGCTACGGCCTGGACCCCAACGGGCTGCCGATGCACGGCGCGCTGCCGGGGCGGCTGCGCTGGGCCGTGTCCGAGCCGACCGCGCCGGACCGGTGCAGCGCCCGGCTGCAGTGGGCCGCCGACGACCTGCTCGAGCTGTTCCCGTTTGCCCACGAGCTGCGCCTCGACGCCTGGGTCGGGGACGCCGGAATGGAGCTGGTCACCACCCTGCGGGCGACCAGGGACGACGCGGTGCCGGTGTCGTTCGGTTACCACCCGTACCTGCGACCGCCCGGCGACACGGCGCGGGGCGACTGGCAGGTGGCCCTCGGCGCCTCGCAGCGACTCCGGCTGGATGACCACATGATCCCCACCGGCGTCACCGAGCCACTCGCGCACCAGCGCTTCACGCTCGCCGATGAGAGCTGGGACGACGGCCTGGCCGGTCTCACCCAACCACCGGAGTTCACCGTCACCGCCGGCGCGGGGACGCTGACGCTCACCTTCGACGAGGGATTTGCCTTCGCCCAGGTGTATGCGCCGCCCGGGCAGGACTTCATCTGCTTTGAGCCGATGACCGCGCCGACGAACGCGTTGATCAGCGGGGAGGGCCTGACGCTGGTGCCCCCCGGTGGCGAGCACCGCACCGCGTTCAGCATCGCGGTGACCGACAATTGAGACATCATCCGTTGAACGTCTCACATCCGTTGAGAGCAAGAGCCTGAGAAGGAGTGCAGATGGACCTCACCTTCAGCGAGCCCGAGCTGGCCTTCCGCGATGAGCTGCGCGCCTGGTTCGCCGATCATTCGCCCCCGCCCACCAGCGAGCCCGAGGCCGACGAGGACGCCCACTACAGGTGGCGGCGGGACTTCCAGCGCGAGCTGGCTCAGGACGGCTGGGCCGCGGTCCACTGGCCGCCGGAGTACGGCGGGCGAGGCGCGACGCTGACCCAGTCGGCGATCTTCTTCGAGGAGCTCGGCCGCTCCGGCGCCCCGCTGCCCGCCAACGTCCTCGGGCTGCTGCTGGCCGGCCCGACGATCATGACCTGGGGCACCCCGCCGCAGAAGGAGCGCTACCTCACACCGATCCTCACCGCCGAGGAGATCTGGTGCCAGGGGTTCTCCGAGCCCGACGCCGGCTCAGACCTCGCCAACGTCAAGACCCGGGCCGTCAAGGACGGAGATGACTGGGTGGTCACCGGCCAGAAGGTGTGGACGAGCGCCGCCCAGTACTCGAAGTGGTGCATGCTGGTGGCGCGAACCGACACCGAGGCGGCCAAGCACAAGGGCCTCACCTACTTCCTGATGGACATGGAGCAGGAGGGGGTGCAGGTGCGCCCGCTGCGCCAGATCACCGGGGAGAGCGAGTTCAACGAGCTGTTCATCGACGGCGCGCGGATCCCCGACGAGAACGTGCTCGGCGGCGTCGGCAACGGTTGGAAGGTGGCGCTGACGACGCTGATGAACGAGCGCGCCGGGCTGGCATTCTTCCTCCAGGTACGGATGCGCCAGACGCTTGACCACCTGATCGCCGAGGCGGCGCAGCGGGATCTGCTGGACGATCCCATCGTGGCCGACCGGCTCGGCGAGCTGCATCTCAAGGCGGAGGTGCTGCGCCTCACCGCGTATCGCGGGCTCACCGCGATTGAGAAGTACGGCCAGCCCGGCCCGGAGGGCTCGCTGACCAAGTGGATGTGGTCAGAGACCAACCAGCAGCTCACCCAGTTCGCGGCTGATCTGCTCGGCCCCACGGCGCTGCAGGCCGGCGGCCGCTGGTCCTACGAGCTGCTGCGCGCTCGCGGCAACTCGATCGAGGGCGGCACCACCGAGGTACTCAAGAACATCGTCGCCGAGCGCGTGCTCGGCTTGCCCAAGGCCCGGTAGGGAGGAGCGTGAAATGGACTTCGATCTGACCGAGGACCAGAAGGAGATCAAGAACGTCGCGCGGGAGCTGTTGAGCGCCCGGTCGCCATGGCCGAAGGTCCGCGAGGCGGCCGAGGCCGACGCGTACGACGCCGCGCTGTGGCAGGAGATCGTGGGGCTCGGCTGGCCCGGCATCGCGGTGGGCGAGTCCCACGGCGGCCAGGGCCTCGGGGCGGTCGAGCTGGCGGTGCTGCTGGAGGAGCTCGGGTATGCCTGCGCGGCGACGCCGTTTCTCGCCACGGCGACCGCCGCCGCGGCGATCCAGGCCGGCGGCACTGACGGGCAGCGCGAACGGTGGCTGCCGGGACTGGTGGCCGGCGAGCTGACCGCCGGGATCGGCACGGCGGAGCTCGCCGTCGACGGTCACGGAGCTGACGTCATCGTGCTGGTCGACGACGACGGCGCCCGTCTGATCGCGGGCGCCGACGCCGAGACCGAGCTGCTGCGGACGATCGACTCGACCCGCCGCTTCGCCACCGTGCGCGGTGACGGCGAACCGCTCAACGGCGACGTTGCCGACCGCGGGCGGGCGGCAATCGCCGCCGAGGTGGTCGGGATCAGCCAGCGGGCGCTGGAGATGACGCTCGCGTACGTCAAGGAGCGCAAGCAGTTCGGCGTTGCGGTCGGCTCGTTCCAGGCGGTCGCCCATCGCTGCGCCCAGATGCTGTTGCACGCCGAGAGCGCCCGCTCGACGGCGTACTACGCGGCCTGGGCCGCCGACGCCGAGCCGTCCCGTCTCCCCGAGGCGGCCGCCCTGGCCGCGGCCGCCGGCGCCACCGCCGCCCGCGAGGTCCCCGCGTCGGCGATCCAGGCCCATGGCGGGATCGGCTTCACCTGGGAGGCCGACGTGCACTGGCTGTACAAGCGCGGCGAGGTCGACCGGGCGCTGCTGGGCGGAGTCAAGCGCCATCACGCCGTCCTCGCCCGGGCGGCGGCGCAGCGGGTGACCGTCCCCGCGGGCTGATCGGCTCACACCGACGCGAGGCGGGGCCGCCGGCTGCAGGATCGCTGCCGGCCCCGTCGCGCCGACAGGGAAGTGACGGGCGGCGCCGAACAGCCTCGTGATCGCCAGCCAAGGAGTCACCGCATGAGCTACTTCCAACGCCCGGACGCCGGCCTTGACCAGTCACCGGCCACCACCGAGGACCCGCCGCGCTCTCCGTTCGTCGAGGTGGCGGGGCGGTTCGCCAACTGGATCAGCGGCGCCGACCGGATGGTGGCGGACCAGCCCCAGGTCGGTGAGCCGTACGATCGCGACCCGATCCGCCGGTTGATTCCGGAACCGGCCGCCACCGCCACCACCGCCGCCACCACCACCGCGAGCGCCACCGCCGCCGAGCCGGCCGCGCTCGCCGATGAGCCGTCCCCCTTCCCGCTGGCCGCGTTCGGCTATAACCGCGCGGCCGTCGACGAGCACCTGCTCGGGCTCGAGCGCGAGCTGGCGGAGCTGCGCGAGCGCCACCAACCGGTCGTCTCGATCACGGAGGAGCTGGAGCGGATCGGCGAGCAGACCGCATCGATCCTCGTCGTGGCGCACGACAAGGCGCGTGAGACCACTCGCCTGGCCCAGGAGCAGGCCGACCACTGCGTCGCCGACGCGGCGGCCAACGCGGTGGCGATCACCGCGCAGGCCAAGGAGCGGCTCGCCGAGCTCGACGGGGAGACCGATTCGGTGTGGCGCGAGCGCGACCGCCTGCTCCAGGACGTTCGCGTCGTCTCCGCCCAGCTGGCGTCGCTCGCCGATGAGGCGTCGGATCGCTTTCCGGCGGCCGAGCAGAGCGCCGGCTGGCAGGCGACGGTGACCTTCCCGATGGCGTTCGGGCCCGAACCGGCGGAGTCCGACGACGGCGCCGACGCATCACCAAGCGGCGACGGTCGCGCCCCCAGCAGCCAGTCCGGGGATACCGGGAGCTGGCTGGCCGGCTTCGAGCCACCGGATCAGCAGTAGACCGCTCCGCGCCCGCAGGGATGCCGCGGCTCGCGGCTCTCTGGAATCCTTGCGGGCAAGGAGCACTGAGAACTGTCACACGAGAAGACCACCGGTGGCGATCTGCGCCGCGCGCTGAGCCGCCGGATCGGTGGCGCGCGCAGCGACGCCTCGGTCACGATCGCGATGACGCTGCTGGCCGCCGGGGTGCGGCTGCCCACGCTGGGACTGCAGAGCTTCTGGCTGGACGAGGGCTACACCGAGCGGCTCGTGCGGATGTCCCTGGGCGCGATGGTGCAGACGATCCCGCGAACGGAGTCCACGCCGCCGGTCTACTACGTGCTGGCATGGCTGTGGACCCGGCTGTTCGGGTTCTCGGAGCTCGGCCTGCGATCGCTGTCGGCGCTGGCCGGGATCGCCACCATTCCGGTGGCGTGCGCCCTGGCGCGCCGGCTCGGCGGCTCGCGACCGGCGGCCATCGCGGGACTGCTGCTGGCGGTGTCGCCGCTGATGGTGTGGTTCTCCCAGGAGGCGCGGGCATATGCGCTGGGGACGCTGCTGGCGACGATCAGCGTCCTGTGCACCGTCGCGTGGCTGCAGGAGCGCCGGCAGGGCTGGCTGATCGGCTGGGCGCTGGCCGCCGCGCTCGGCGTCGCCACCCACTACTTCGTGGTGTTCGTCGTCGCTCCGGAGGTCGCGCTGCTGTGGTGGCGATCGCGGCGCGGGCGCGCGCTCGTCGGCGCGATGGCGATGGTGGCGATCGTCTGCGCGGCGCTCATCCCCCTGGCGCTGGCCCAACGCGGCACCGGGCACGCCGACTACATCTCGCAGGGCAGCCTCGGCACCCGGATCCTCCAGGTCCCCAAGCAGCTCATCCTCGGCTACGCCAGCCCGTCCCAGCTCGTCACCGCGATCGTCGTCGCGGTGGTGCTCGCCGCCGGCGCGCTGGTGCCGCTGGTGGTCAGCCCGGCGGCCCGGCGCCGGGCGATGGTGCCGCTGGCGATCGGGCTCGGCGCCGTGCTGGTGCCGATCGGGCTGGCGCTGGTCGGGATCGACTTCCTCGACACCCGCAACCTGCTCCCGGCATTGCCCCCGCTGTACGTCGTCGTGGCGATCGGCTTCGCGGCGCCGCGGGGGTGGGTGGGAAATCAGGTGCTCGCGCTCGGAGTCGCGGGGGTCATGGCGCTCGTCGTCGTTCTGGTGGACGTCAATCCGGGCTACCAGCGCGATGACTGGCGCGGGGCGGCGGCGTCGCTCGGCGCCTCGGCGCCGGCGCTGCCCCGGGCGATCGTCGTCACCCCGGGGTCAGGTGAGATCCCGTTGGCGGCCTACCTCCCGGGTCTGCGCACCCTGGCCGGCACCGCCGCCGTCCGCGAGCTCGACGTGATCGCGATCGCCCCGCAGACGACCGGCTCGGGCATCGCGCCGCCGGTGCGACCGACCGCGCCGCTCCCCGTCCCGGCCGGGTTTGCGCTGTCGGGCACCGTCGACGCACCGACGTACACCGTGCTGCGCTACCGCTCGCCGGTTCCGGTGACGGTGAGCGCAGGTACGCTCGCCGGCGCTCACCTCGGGTCCAGCGGTGCCCTGGCGCTCATCCAGCCGAGCCGGCGCGGCGGCTGATCTCGCCCGCCCGCCGCCGCCCTAAACACCTCGATTGGCCCGCCGCAACCCCTGTGAGTAGAAATGCTCACATACGAGGGCAAAATCCGTACCAAACATGTTCAAGATGCGCCTCGCGCCGGCCGAAAACACACTGGCATGCCACGGTCGATCAGATCGACCGGCTCCGCTTCGGCCGAGTCGTTGCGCCGCGCTGATGGAGCGGTAGCGCCTCGCTGCGCCGGCGCGGTCCCCGAGGCGGAGCGCGGGGAGGCGCAGGACCTGTTTCAGACCGCGTTCGCGCAGGCGCCGATCGGCATGGCGCTGATCGGCCTGGACGGCCGTTGGATGAAGATCAATGCCGCTCTGTGCGCGGTCACCGGCTGGTCGGAGGCGGAGCTGCTCGAGCGCCCGTTCCAGGAGATCACCCATGCCGACGATGTGGGCGCCGATCGGGAGCAGATCCGGATGCTCCTGGCCGGACACATCTCGCGCTATCAGTTCGAGAAGCGCTACCTGACGCGCTCCGGTGCCCACATCTGGGCGCTGCTGGCGGTCTCGCTGGTGCGCGACGCCGCTGGCCGGCCGCGCCATTTCATCGTTCAGGTGGTGGACATCAACGAGCGCAAGCAGGCCCAGAGCCAGCTCCAGGCGGCCGAGGCCGAGGCCCGCGCCCAGCGCGACCACGCCACCGCGATCGTGGGCGCGATGGGGGAGGGCTATGCGCTGACGATGGATGGTGAGATCAAGGCGATCAACGATGCGCTGTGCGTGCTGACCGGTTTCACCGCCGCCGAGCTGGTCGGCGTCAAGCCTCCGTACCCGTTCTGGCCCCCGGAGCACCTGGCCGAGATCCGCGAGGTCCTCGCCGACGTGCGACGCAACAACGGCGGCGATCACGGGATCACTCTGATGCGCGCCGATGGCGAGCGGTTCGAGGCCGAGATCACGGTCCGTCCCGCCCGTGAAGAGGACGGCCGAGCGATCGGCTTCGTGAGCACGATGCGCGACGTGAGCGCGCAGCGGCGCCACCAGCGCGAGCTCGAGCGCCTGGCGCGCACCGACAGTCTCACCCAGCTGGCCAATCGGCACGTGCTCCAGGAGGCGCTTGAACGCGAGGCCGGCCGGCGCGACACCGACAAGCGCCAGCTCGCGCTGGTGTTGCTCGACATCGATCTGTTCAAGCAGGTCAACGACAGGTTCGGCCATCCGGCCGGCGACGCCGTGCTGGTGGAGGTGGCCCGGAGGCTCGAGCGAACGGTCCGCGCCGGGGAGGTCCTGGCGCGAGTCGGCGGTGAGGAGTTCGCATGGCTGCTGCCGGCCTCCAACCCCGACGAGGCGATCGCGGCGGCCGATCGCGCCCGCGCGGCGGTTGCGTTGGAGCCGTTCGGGCGCGCCGGCCAACTGACCATGTCGGCCGGCGTCGGGCTCATCTTCACTCCGGCGGACGGCGACGCCCTGTATCGCATGGCCGATCGGGCGCTGTACGAGGCCAAGCAGAGCGGACGCGACCGCACCTGCTGCCACGGCGGGCGCGAGCGCGGTGGCGGACGGCTTCAGCGCGTCATCTGAGACCGCAGCCGACGCCGCCGCCCCGGCGGGAGCGCCGGCTGCCCCCGTTGTGGGGGAATCGTTTTTCAGACAGCGGGAACCGCGGTCGCGTCGCGTACGCGACCGTGAACGAACCCCAGCTTCTCCATCACCGGCGCGGTCAGCGTGAACGGGTAGAGATCGTCGCGGCCCATGCTGCGGTTGACGGCGTTGAGGGCAAAGGTGAGCGGCAGCCAGTTGTCGAGCACCTCGGCGAATCCGCGCGCGCCGGCCTGCGGCTGGGGCGTGGCCTTGAGCGAGCG
>DATCFW010000343.1:0-5562 GCA_036509295.1 Solirubrobacteraceae bacterium
GGTCCGGGTGCGCGGGACGGTCGCGCCGGGAAACTCCGGTCCGACGCGCCTCCGGGCGCCGCGGCTAGAACGCCGTGGCGAGGGCGAGCGGCACGACCCGCTCGGCCCCGGCCATGCGCAGCTGCCCGCCGACCATCGCCAGCGTCCACCCCGAGCCACGGCGGTCGTCGAGCAGAACGCCCGTCCCCGTCGGCGGGGAGGCCGTCACGCGGAACGCGCCGCGGACGTTGGCGGCCTGCTGGACGGCGTTGGCCATCTCGGACTGCGGTGGGCGCGACTCGATGCGGGCCAGCAGCGACACCGCCGGCACGCCCAGCTCGGCGGCGAGCCGCCCGCCCAGGCGCTCGATCCGGTCGCCGAGCCGCTCCGACGGCACCGCGGTGATCCAGGAGAAGCCGGCCCCTCCCGCCACGCGGATCGCATCGGCGAGCGCCCCGATCACGTCATCCTCGAACGCGTCCCCGTTCAGGCCCCGCTGCACGGCCGGCCACCAGCCGCCGTCGCCGAACCGGGCGAGCGCCCACCCGGGCTCCACCCGCACCTCGTCGGGAATCTTGCGCATCGCGCCCGACGCATCCGGCGCCATCTTCTTGACCTCGAGCTCGATCGGCCGGGACCGCAGGTGACGTCCGGCCAGCTCCACTAGCTCCGGGTCCGGCGCGGCAGCGAAGCGGGGGGCGGTGCACACCGAGCAGCGCCCGCAGTCCTGCGGGTCCGGATCGTCGAGCTCCTCCTGGAGCACGCGCATCAGGCAGCGGCCGTCGGCGCCGAAGCACTCCATCGCCTGCTGCTCGTCACGGCGCAGGGCGGTGATCCGGGCGTAGCGCTCGGCGTCGTAGCGCCAGTCCGAGCCCTCGGCGAGCAGCCAGCGCGAGCCATCGCGCCGCAACGCGCCCTCGACGTCGAGGATCTTCAGCATCGCCTCGAGCCGCCCGCGTCCGATGTTGACGACGGTGAGCAGCTCCGGCGTGCTGCGCCCCGCATCGCCCGCCACGCGCAGATCCTCGAGCACGGCGGTGACCCGCTCACGCGACGGGAACGACTGCTCGATGAAGAAGTCCTGGATCCGGCGGTCCTCGCCACCGCGCAGCAGCACGACGTCGGCGTGATCGACGCCGCGCCCGGCACGACCGACCTGCTGGTAGTAGGACACCACCGACCCCGGCGCCTGGTAGTGGACCACGAACGTGAGGTCGGACTTGTCATAACCCATCCCGAGCGCGCTGGTGGCGACGATCGCCTTGACGTCATTGGCGAGCAGACGATCCTCGGCGGCGATGCGATCCACGGTGTCCTGATCACCGCTGTAGGAGAGTGCGGTGATGCCCTGAGCGGTGAGGAACTGGGCCACCTGGTCGGCGTCGCGCTTGGTCAGCGTGTACACGATCCCCGACCCGGGAATCGAACCTGCCGGGCCGAGATTCTCCGCCAACCAGGCCAGTCGTTGCGCCGGACGGGGCAGATCGACCACCTCCATCCGCAGGCTCGTCCGGGCCAGCGGGCCGCGATAAGAGCGCAGTGGGGTCCCGGCGTCGCCGGCGAGCTGCTCGGTCACGTCGGCGACGACCCGATCGTTGGCGGTGGCGGTGGTCCCGAGCACAGCCACTTGATCGGGCAACAGTGCCAGCATGTCGCGGACGCGACGGTAGTCGGGGCGGAAGTCGTGGCCCCAGTCTGAGATGCAGTGGGCCTCGTCGATCACCAGCAGCCCGACCGAGGTGGCGAACAGCGGCAGCATCTCGTCGCGGAACCGCGGGTTGTTGAGTCGCTCGGGGCTGATCAGCAGTAGATCGATCTCCCCGCCGGCCAGGCGATCACGCACGCCGGACCACTCGTCGCGGTTGGTGCTGTTGATCGTGTGCGCCCGCAGGCCCAGCCGCTGCGCGGCCGCGATCTGGTTGCGCATCAGCGCCAGCAGCGGACTGACGATCAGCGTCGGGCCGGCATCGGCCTCGCGCAGCAGCGCCGTGGCCACGAAGTACACCGCCGACTTGCCCCAGCCCGTGCGCTGCACGCACAGGACGCGCGCCCGGTCGGCGACCACGTCGTGGATCGCCTCGAGCTGCCCGGGGCGGAACTGCGCACCGTCGTCGGCCGTGAGCGCCCGCAGGCGGGTGAGCGCGCCTTCGGTGAACGCCTCGGTCGCGATCGTGGCCATGCCCCCATCCTGGCAGCCCGGTCAGCCGGACCCGAGTCTGCGTCGGGCGCGGATCATTTCCCGCTACGCTCCCGCCCCGTCAGTGCTCACCCCACTTGCCCCCGTCCGCATGGCGATCGCGTGACCGTCCCGAGCGAGCACCATCTCGGCCGCCTGGCCGAGCTGTCATTCGAGCGCCGCGGCGACTATCCGGCGCTGCTGTTCGAGGGCCGCTGGCACAGCTCGGGCGAGCTGATGGGACGCGCCCGGCGGCTGGCGGCCGGGTTCGCCGAGCTGGGAATCGGTCCCGGCGATCGGGTGGTGGTGTCGATGGCCAACTGCCCCGAGGTGTCGATCACCTACCAGGCGCTGTGGCTCGCCGGCGCCGTCGTGACGCCGGCGATGTTCCTGCTGCCGGCGCCCGACCTGCGCCACGTGATCGCCGACGCCGGGGCCTGCGCGGTGGTCACCACGCCGGAGTTCGTACCCAAGGTGCTGGAGGCGACCGAGGGCCTGGACCACGTGCACTGGCTCATGTGCACCGAGGCGGGGCAGGCCGGCATGCGGGCGCTGTCATCGCTGGAGGAGGCGGAGCCGCGACCGATTGTCCCCCGCGCCGACGACGATCTGGCGGCCCTGCTGTACACCGGCGGCACCACCGGCCGCGCCAAGGGCGTGATGCTGTCGCATGCCAATCTGTACTTCTCCGGCCACGCCGCCTACGACGCTGCCCACGTGCCCGGCATCAACCGGGCACTGACGACGCTGCCGCTGTCCCACGCTTACGGCCTGCTGGTGACAATCGCGGCGATGCACCACCCGGAGCAGGGCGTCAACGTGCTGCTGCGGTGGTTCGATCCGATCGCGTTCCTGGAGCTGATCGCCGAGCATCGGCTTCAGCAGAGCGCTGTGGTGCCGACGATGCTGCAGATCCTGCTGGGATCCCCGCTCGAGGACTACGACCTGTCGTCCCTGCGCTACCTCACCTCCGGCGGCGCGCCGCTGGCGCCCGAGGTGGAGCAGGAGTTCTGCCGCCGGGTGCCGTCGGTGTCAATCCGCCAGGGCTACGGGCTGACCGAGAGCGCCGCCCTCATCTCGAGCAACCCCGTCGGCGCCGAGCGGTCCGGGTCGGTCGGTCGGCCGGTGCCGGGGACCGAGCTCGAGATCCGCGACGGCGATGGCCGCGCGCTGGCGGCCGGCGAGGCCGGCGAGGTGTGCGCCCGCTCGCCCGGCGTGATGCAGGGCTACTGGCACGCTCCGGAGGCGACCGACGAGGCGCTGCGCGACGGATGGCTGCACACCGGCGACATCGGCTACATCGACGACGACGGCTATCTGTACATCGTGGACCGCAAGAAGGACCTGATCATCCGGGGCGGCTTCAACGTGTATCCGCGGGACGTCGAGGACGCGCTGATCGAGCACGCGGCGGTGCAGATGGCAGCCGTCGTCGGCCGGCCGAGCCAGCGCCACGGCGAGGAGGTGGTGGCGTTCGTCAGCCTCGCTCCGGACGCAGACCTCACGCCCGACGAGCTGATCGACTGGGCCCGCCATCGGATCGGCGGTTACAAGTACCCGCGCGAGGTCCACGTCGTCGAGGCGATCCCGCTCACCCCGATCGGCAAGATCGATCGCAAGGCGGTGCGCAGCCGCGTCGCCGAGCTGACCGGCGACGCGTCCGTCTGACACGCCAGCGCGCTCAGGCGCTCCCGGGCAGCGGCTGCCAGGCGACTCCGCCGAGTCGGTCGTCGGCGAGACCGAAGTCTGGCGCGCAGTCGTTGACGGCCAATTGGTCGCGGCGCCGAACGCGGCCGCGCAGGTCGATCAGCAGCAGGCGCTCGCTGAGAGCCGTGCACCGCGGTGGGAAGCTCGCCGTCGCCCCGCACTGTGACCCACAGACACTTAGCGCGATGACGGCGACCAGCCCGCCGGCGGGCGAGAGAGCCGGGCGACCCTCCACGCAGAGCACGCCGCGCGCCGCCGGTTTCGGGCACCCCGACCCCGGCGTATTGGGCGACGTCAAATAACGCAGGGACCGTCCGGTGACACTCATCGTGTAGAGCGCCGCTCGGCGATCAAACACCAGGGTACGGCTATCGCGAGAGCACTCAGGCCACGTCCCGCCGTGGCGGGTGAGCCGGCGCGCGGCGCCGGCGGGGCTGCGGAGGTAGAGATCGCCGCGATGCACGTAGACGACCGACCCGTTGGGACACGGCGCCGGCTCGCTTGCCCCTGTCGTCGTCAACCGCTGCAGAGCGGTGCCGTCCAGGCTGACGGCGTACAGGTCGGTGGCCGCGCCAGCGGTGGCCGCGCCAGCGGTGGCCGCGCCGGCAAAGACGAGCCGTTGGCCGCCGGGCAGAAACGCTGGCTGCTCGGCGTCTGCGAGCGTGGTCATCAACGGGTGAGACAGGCTGCCATCGGCCGCGGCGATGACGAGCGTCTGGTCACACGGACCGCCGTTCGGACAGCCCGACTGACTCGGGAGCACGCTCCCGTCACTGTGGTACATGACACCGGAGAACGCGAGGGTCTGACCGTCAGGAGCGAAGCTGGGAGCCGACTCGGGGCAGTACTGCTCGCCCTCATTCCCGAAGTTCCCGTCAAATCCCTGGCAGGACAGCGGCATCCCGAACGGGCCACCCGCCGACGCCTGGATCGCGAGGGCGAAGCTCTGGGAGAAGACACCGTTGTCATTCTCGATGGTGTACGCGGAGCTGCGCTGAAACGCGAGCTCACCGGCAGCCCCGGGATAGGACGCATCCGCGGCCGGGACCAACCCGATCAATCCGACCACCGCCACGACGAGCACGACGAGCACGACGATCCGCGGAACCGGCCCTCGAGGCTTGCTCACCGCAGCCAAGCTACCGCACACGAAGGCGCGCGCGACCAGCATCGTCTGCCACCCAACACGTGTGGTAGCCGGCTGTTGGCCGTGATCGGGGACGCGGATCAGGAGCCGCGTCGATGAGAAACGCGCGGAGTCGCGGTCTTCACTTTCGTGAACCCGCATAGGATCCCTGAGATGCCGGTGGTGTGCGTTCGAGGACCGTTGCGCAAGCTCGCGGCCGGTCACGCGGAACATGAGCTCGAGGGCGCGACGGTCATCGAGCTTTTGCGGGCGCTCGAGCTCCACCACCCGGACATCGGCGGATGGATCCTCGATGAGCGCGGCCTGATCCGTCTCCATATCAACGTGTTCGTGAATGGTGAGCGTGGGGGCGAGACAAGCGCGGTGCAGCGTGGGGATCGCGTCGAGGTAGTACCGGCGATAACAGGAGGCTGAGACAGTGACCGAGCTTGTGGTAGGGACAAAAAAGGGCCTGTTCCTGCTCGAAGGCGAGCCGGATCGAGGCTTTGAGATCAAGCGGCGGGCGTTTGCCGGCGAGCCGGTCGACTTCGCGACGCGCGATCCCCGCAGCGGA
>DATCFW010000344.1:0-3398 GCA_036509295.1 Solirubrobacteraceae bacterium
GATCTCGCCCATTCGTTCTCCCTCTCCACCCAGGTGTCGGCCAACCTGCCGCTGGCGATCTACGGGGTCGTGCTGATCGCCGCCATGATCGTGTGGCCGAGCGGGATCCAGGGGGGCGTGCGGGCCCTCACCCGGCGGGTCCGGCGGCCGGCGGCCGCGGGCGTCAGCGGGCAGACGGGCTCAGCCTGAGCGCGCGGACGTGGTGCTCGCACCCGCACCTGACCGCGACGAGCGCCGGACCGGGCGTGGCAGCCCGAGCAGCGCCGCCTCGACTTCGCGCAGGCGCTCGTGATCGCCCCGGATCCCGAACGCGGCGTCGTTGTAGAGAAACGCCTCGGCGAGCCGGACGATCGCGTAGGCCAGCGTCTGGGGGTCCGCGGGCGCCTGGTAGCGCCCGGTGGCCACCTCGGTGGCGATCATCTCGGTGATGGCGGCCACCGATCGCTGCTGGACGCCGCCATTGCTGCCGGTGAGCAGCCGCATGGCGCCGGCGCGCTCCTGCTCGACGAACCGGCGCAGCGGGACCGACTCCGCCAGGCGGCGATTGATGCGATCGAACACCTCGAGCAGCCCCTTGGCTCCGCGCTGGCGCACCGCCCGGCGCTCGCGGGTGACGAGCGTCTCGAGCTCGATGGAGATCACCTCCGCGAGCAGCCGCTCGCGGGACCCGAACCAGCGGTAGATCGTGGCGCGACCGAGACCGAGGCTCCGCGCGACGATCGTCACGTCCACCTTGTGCCCGTCCATGTATTGAGCCCGCGCGAGCCGAAGGACGTCATCGCGGGTGGCGGTGGCGGGCCGGCCGCGACGACGGGTGGTTGCACCGGTCATGTCGCCAGCTTAGTATTTGAAACGCACGAGGGAGCACGTATCAAAAGCCTGAGGACCACACCGTGATCCCGGCGATCACCGGCGTCCGCCCGCGTCGGAACGCAGGCCACCAACCGCAGGAGGAGAGCTACACATGGCAGCTATGAAACGGCGTCGGCGCGTTCCGGCGTTGGCACTGGCGGCAACGCTCGCATTAGGCGCCGCCGGATGCGGGTCCTCGAACAACAGCTCGAGCGCCAGCGCCCCCGGCGTGACCCCGACCAGCATCACGTTCGGCACCCATCAGCCGCTGACCGGGCCGGCCGCGCCGGGCTACAGCGAGATCGCCCCCGCGTCACAGGCGTTCTTCGATTACGTCAACGCCCACGGCGGGGTATACGGACGCAAGATCCACCTGCTCATCAAGGACGACGCCTACAACCCCACCAATACCGTCAACGTCGTCCATCAGCTCGTGCTCCAGGACAACGTGTTCGGCATCTTCGAGGGCCTCGGCACGCCCACCCACACCAAGGTGGTCAGCTTCCTCAACGCGTCCAAGGTGCCCGATCTGTTCGTGGCATCGGGGTGCCCGTGCTGGGACAACGGCGCCAGCCAGCCCGAGACGTTCGGCTGGCAGCCCAACTACACGATCGAGGGCAAGATCCTCGGGCAGTACCTCAAGCAGCACTTCGCCTCCGCCAAGATCGGCATCCTCTACCAGGACGATGACTTCGGCAAGGGCGGCCTGGCGGGGATCCAGGATGAGGTGCCGGCCGGCAGCATCGTGGCCAAGGAGCCCTACGAGTCGGGCACGACCACGCTGGCGTCGCAGGTAACCGCGATCAAGGCGGCCAAGGCGACCGTCATGGTCGATTTCACCGTCCCGATCTACACCGCCATCGCCCAGCTGACGTCGTTCACGCTCGGCTACAAGCCCCAGCTCGTCGTCTCCAACGTCGGCATCGACCCGATCACGGTCGGCGGACTGCTCAAGGCGGTCTCCAAGGGCAAGGCATCGGGCACCGGACTGATCGAGGGCGCCATCACCGATGGGTACCTCCCGTCGTCGAGCGACACCTCGAACCCGTGGATCCAGCTGTTCATGAAGATCCACGCCCAGTACGACGCCAAGGCCCCGTTCGACGGCAACGTCGAATACGGCATGGCCAACGCCTACACCCTGGTGCAAGCGCTCAAGGCGGCGGGCAAGAACCTCACCCGGCAGGGGCTCGTCAACGCCGTCGATCACGACGGCGCCAAGTGGACGGGGCCGGGCCTGGTGCCATTCCGCTACAGCGGCAGCGAGCACGGCGGTTACTCGGGCGCGGAGATCGGACGGGTTCAGAACGGCAAGATCGTCCTGTCCGGCGGGCCGCTGACCACCGAGCCGACGGCGAGCAGCGCGATCACCCCCTACAGCGGCCAGCAGCCGGCGCCTCCGGCGTCGGGCGTGCCCAGCAACTGAGTCTCGGCGGATCCGGTCTCATGACCGGCGCTACGGTGGCCGCTCCCCGAGTGGGGGCGGCCGCCGGGCGAGTTCGCGCCGGCGATCAGTAGTTGCCTGAGAGCAGGTCCCAGGCGCGCCGAAGCTTGTCCGGCAGCCGTCGGGAGGGGCCTTCGGCCGGGTCCTCGTGCATGACCACGGGATTGGCGGTCGGCTCGGGAAGCTGCGCGGAGTCGTCGCCGCTGAGCTTCAGGAGCACCGCGCCTTCATGGATCTCAGCGATGTCGTCGGCGTCAGCGAACCGGTGACCCGATGCGCCGGACGGCGCGATCACGATCCCGTCGAACACGTCCTCGCCCTCGTCGGCCAGGACGTGAACGACGGTGCCCACGTCCTTCCCGTCCGAGCTGAGCACCTTCGTCCCCGAGGCCAGTACCTCATATGAGATGGGTGGGCCGATGTCCACAGGGGCAGCATATCGGCGACCATGCACCGATGGATCGCATGCAGCGCCTCGCCGAGCCGGCGGTGACGTTCGGCGCCAATGTGCAACGGCGTACAAGGACCCGGCCGGCACCGACCGCGGCGGTAGGCTTCGCTGATGTCCGTCGGCACCCCAGAGGAGCTCGAAGCGCTGCGGGCCGTCGGCCGGGTCGTCGCCGAGGCGCTGTATCAGCGTCAACGACGAGGCCGTCCATGGGGTTCCGGGGCCCCGGCGGCTGCGCGAGGGTGACCTCGTCAAGCTCGACGTCACCGCGGAGCTCGACGGCTTCTACGCCGATGCGTGCGTCTCGGTGCCCGTGGGCCGGGCGCGTCCGGCGACGACGCGAGTGGCCACGACCGCCCGGGTGGCGCTCGAGCACGGCCTGCGCGCGGCCCGCGCTGGACAGCCGCTGAACGCGATCGGCGCCGCCGTGGAGCAGACCGTGAATGCCCACGGCCATTCAGTCTGCGCGGCGCTGCTCGGGCACGGTATCGGGCGGCGCAGCCACGAGGCGCCCGATGTGCCGAGCGTCTACGTCCCCGAGCTCACCCAGGAGCTCACCGCCGGCCTCGTGCTGACGATCGAGCCGATCGTCTCCGCCGGCAGCGGCGAGGTGCGCGATGCCGGTGACAGCTGGACGGTGAGCACCGCTGACGG
>DATCFW010000345.1:0-5318 GCA_036509295.1 Solirubrobacteraceae bacterium
AGCGGACCGAGGCGGTCCTGTCGTTCTTCGTGCAGGACTCAGAGACTCGCAACCTGCTCTACGCCAACGCGACATGCACCAAAGCCGACCAGGCCGGACAGGTGATCGCGTTCGCCCGGCACTGGGAAGCCGCAACCGGGCACCCACCCACGTTGCTGGTGTTCGACTCGAAAGTCACCACCGGCGCCGGCCTCGCCGAACTCCATGAGGCCGGGTTGCGGTTCATCACCCTCCGTGCCCGCAACGCGAAACTCACCGGCCAACTCGAGGCACTTCCCGACAGTCAGTGGACGCAGATCATCCTTGACCGGCGCGGCGCCTACAACAAGCCGCAAGTGCACGAGCAGGACGTCACCGTTCGTGGCTGCCCGGTCCCGTTACGCCAGATCGCGGTCCGCGGCCTCGGGCACGACCATCCCACGCTGATCCTCACCAACGACCGCGAGAGCCCGCCGAAACAGATCGTCGGCCGGTACGCGAAACGGATGCGGATCGAGCAACGCCTCGCCGAGCAGATCCGCAGCTTCCACCTCGACTCGCTGTCCTCCGCGGTCGCGCTCAACGTCGACCTCGATACCACCCTGACCGTCTGGGCTGCCGCCGCCTATGACCACCTCCGCCAACGCCTCCCCGGCTACGAGCAGGCGACCCCGGACACGATTTGGCGGCGGTTCATCAGCACCAGCGGCCAGATCACCATCGCACCCGACCACGTCACCTGCCGCCTGAACAGCCGCACCTACAGCCCGATCATGCGCAGCGCCGACCTCCCACCCATCGAGATCCCCTGGTGGAACGGCCGCCAACTGCGCTTCCAGTTCGCCTAAGCACCAACCAGGTGCCGATTCGCTGTTTGGAAATCCGAGTTAGACGTCCGGTTCCCGGGATATCGACGTACGGTGACATGCCTATTGTGTTGACGTACGTCGGCATGCTATTGTTGCCAACGTACGCTGACATCAACGTTCTGTCGCCGTACGCTTACAGGACCACTTCCCACTTGCGGACCAAACATGCCGACGCCCATCACTTCCATACGCGATCTCGCCGTGGCTGTTCGTGGTCGTCGTCTGGGCCTGGGCCTCAGCCAAGCGGATGTGGCCAGACGGGCGCGCGTCTCGCGTCAGTGGATCGGCGAGATCGAGTCCGGCAAGCCGACGGCGGAGCTGCAGCTCGTCATCCGACTCCTTGACGCGCTGGGACTGGACCTCAGCCTTGACGAGCGCGATGCGCACGCCCGAGAGCCAGAACCGGCTGCGCCGGCCGGCGTCGATCTCGACGCGCTGCTTGACGAGTACGGCCAGTCGTGAGCGACTCGCTGCTGGTGATCCTTGACGACGTCGTCGCGGGGACGTTGACGCGGCTGTCCGGGGGCCGGCTGCGGTTCGAATACGAGGCGGCGTACCAGCAGCAGCGAGGGCACACTCCGCTGTCGCTCTCGATGCCGGTCCAGGTGACCTCGCACCCGCACCAGGTGATCAGCCCGTGGTTGTGGGGCCTGCTCCCTGACAACGAAGCCGTGTTGCGCCGGTGGGCACGGGAGTTTCACGTCTCGCCGTCCTCAGCGTTCTCGCTGCTGGCAACCCCGGTTGGCGAGGACTGCGCCGGTGCGGTCCGGTTTGCCCCGCCCGACCGGCTCGAGCGGATGCTCGGCCGTGCCGGCGACGTGACATGGCTCAGTGAGGACGAGGTCGCCGAGCGGCTGCGCGAATTGCGGGAGGACTCAACGGCGTGGCTGGGCCGATCGTTCACCGGACAGTTCAGCCTGGCCGGCGCCCAGGCCAAAACGGCGCTGCTCCTCGACGGAAACCGTTGGGGTGTCCCGTCGGGCACGATCCCGACGACGCACATCCTCAAACCGGCTGTGGCGGGCTTCGATGACCACGACCTCAACGAGCATCTGTGCCTGGACGCGGCGCGGCGGGCCGGCCTGATCGCAGCGCGCAGCACGATCGCGCAGTTCGCCGACGAGACCGCGGTCGTGGTCACCCGCTATGACCGCCGTTCGGTTGCTGACGGGACCATCGACCGCGTCCACCAGGAGGACCTGTGCCAAGCGCTTGGGATTGCTCCGAGTGACAAGTACCAGAACGAGCGGGGCCCCACCCCGGCTCAGATCGTCCGGCTGCTGCGCAACGCGATGCCACCGCGGGCCGGGGAGGATGCCGTTCGCCGATTCGCCGACGCGCTGATCTGGAACTGGCTGATCGGCGGCACCGACGCGCACGCGAAGAACTACTCGATCCTGCTCGCCGGAGACCAGGCGCGGCTCGCGCCGCTGTACGACATTGCATCCGCGCTCCCATACGGCACGCATGAGCGCAAGCTGAGGCTGGCCATGAAGATCGGGGCAAGCTATGAGGTCTCCCCCCAACGCAACCGGTGGCCCGACGCCGCCCGCGACCTCGGGCTCGACGCCGAGGCGCTCGTCGACCGCGCGCGGCAGCTGGCGCGGATCGCCCCGCAGGCACTCGCTGATGCCGCGAGTGCTCCGGCGGTCGCAGCGCTGAATAGAGAATTGCCGCGCCGACTGCTGGACCTCGTGGCCGATCGTGCCGGACGCTGCCTCAAAGTGCTTGCCAAGCTCCCGGCGACTCGCTGATCGGCGCGATCGCAAGATGTTGGTGAGGCGCTCGCTTCCCCATGGCACTCAATAGCCACACTGACAGCGTGAGCCGCGCCGGTCTCGTCGCTTGCCAAGGGCTCAGTCTGGCGGGACCGGGACGAGCTTGGCCTTGTCGAGCAGCGCGATCAGCGACGGTCGGCGGCGGTGGCGTTCTCGCAACGCGGTCAGGCGCGTGTCAACGCGTCGATCTCGCTGGCCGCCGCGGCCGCGTCGCGGGCTCGCTTGAGCAGCCGCACCGCGGCGGTATACGCCCGCCGGTCGGCGGTTTGCAGCGCGTTGTCGATCAACCGCCAGTACACGGAGAGCGCCTGCGCCGGATGGGTCTTCTGCCGAGCCTCGGCCAGCCGCAGCCAGGCCCGGTCCCCGAGGTCGAGGTCAGGGAGGACCGTTGCGGCCTGCCAGGCAAGCTCGGCCTCGTCATCGTCGAGCAACGCGTCTACGAGTCCGGCTGGGTTGCGATCTGACAGCACATGACGCGCGGCATCGCGCTCGACCGGCCAGGCGTGGATCGCCTCGCCCGCGGTACGCAGCTGGCGATAGCTGGTGCTGGTCGGGGTCCGCTCGTGTTGCGCACGACGCAGCGCGAGTCCCTCCGCCGGCTCTTCGCGCCGGGCGTGGGCCGCGCAGGCGATGTCGTACAGCTGATCGACCTGCCAGCCGGTGGTCTGCTCGATCCCTTGCCGCGCCCCACGCGACCGCTTCCTCGTCGCGGCCGAGCTCGACCATTGCCTCAGCGACCCGGATGAACTGATGCGGCCGCGAGAGATCGCCTCCGAGCAGCGCGACGATCGCGGCGCTGTCACCGTCAAGCACGGCGAGCCGCTCGCGCGCGTACCTCGCGGCGAACCCGTTCTGATCCTTTTGCGCGGTCAGCAAGGTGCGGAACTCCGCCAGGCCGACCTCGCCCAGAGCGGCTCGGTAGCGCACCGGATCGGCCTCGAAGAAGTCCTGATCGGAGAAGCGGAATCGGATCATCCATCGTGCGAGCCTGACTGGATCGGCAACGCCGGCATCGCACGCGCGGGCGTGTAGCTCCAGAAGATCGCGCGCGAGATCCCCGACCATCCCCGACGAGTCGTCCGCCTTGGTCTGGATCACCTTCACCACGTGCGCGATCCCACGCTCAAGCAACTCCACCAGCTCCCGGGACGGACCGGCGCGGACCGCCGCGTCGAGCTCAGTCAGCACCGGTCGCGCCGCGCGCGCCCACCCCACGCTGTCGCGGTAGTCAAGGAAACGGCGCGTCCGCAGCGCGCGATCGACCTCGGTGCGCAGTGCGCGGAGGTCACCGCTTGAGCGCGCCGCGGTCAATCGCACGCGCCGCTCGACATCCGTATGCCACTCGGCGGCCCACACCAGCACCTCGCGCAGCTCGTCCGAGGTGAGTTGCTCGACGAGCTGATCGAGGCCGAGCTCGGTTTCGGGCGGCGGTTTGCGCGGCGTCACCGTGACTCATCCATCTGGGAGCCTGCGACGTCTCGTTGCCCAAGCGGGGGCGTCGTCCGGGTCACGGATGCCCACACTGTGCCAGACGGCCGGCTGATCTTCGACGGCCCCGCTCAGCGGCCGTCGGGCAGACCGGAGCGGGTTGGCGAGCTCTCTCCCTGCCACGACGTCGGCGGAGCACTGCGCGTGACCGACGGGCACGTCCACGCCGGGGCCAGCGCAAGCGTCCACGACGACTGGGCGAGAGATGATCTGGCACCTGAGGATTGTGCGACAGGCGAGCCCCAGATGCACGCGCGTCACGCAGCGACGCGACCAGCGGCCCGTAGGCATTAGACCCGTCGATCGCTTCGGTCTGCTCATGGCTCAGCCCCGACGCCTTGATCAGCGCCTCCCAGCGGTCGGCCTCGGCATCGCGAGCGAGGGTGAGGTACTCGGCGTGCAGCCGGCTGAGGCTGTCCGCGGCGTCCTGCGCGTCGGAATGGTTTCGTGCGTCGAGCGGTCGGCACCCTCGCGGGCGAGGATCCCGACCAGCACCTGGCGCATGGTCTGCTTCTCAGTCAGGTCGCGGTGGCCGGTGGCCGCATCGGGGTCGGAGGCCGTGTCGACATACAGCCGGTTTGACTGCCGGCCGCGGGTCGCCGCGACGTACAGAACCTCGCGCGTTCTGTTGGACGAGACCAGGGCGTGTGCGGTGTCGACGGTCCGGCCCTGCGCGCGGTGTGCGGTGGCCGCGTACGCAAGCTCAACATGCTCAGCGACGTAGGCGGCTGGCAGCACGACCTGTCCCCCACCCCCGCCACAGCACGCGGTGATGCTGCCGTCGTCGTGGGCGGCGGTGACGATCCATCGCTCGCCGTTCATGACCCATCCGCGTTCGGTGGCGCAGCTGGCGGTTCGTTTTGCCGCGGATCCAGTCGTCCGCCGGCGCCTCAGGCTCGCGATTGCTCCGCCGCGGATCCGATAGGCCCGCGCCGGGTCAAGCTGGTGATCGCTTGGCCGCGAACACGATCGTCGGCATGGCGATGACCGGCGTAACGCCTGTAGCGACGAACGGGCACGCCGGGCTGATCAGTGATGCAGTGGCAAAAGCCCCCCGACGGGCCCCTCGCTGCTCGACACGCTCGGTCGCGGCCTGACGGCATCTCAACGGCACTCAGACCTACATCAGTGGGTAGCGCACTGAGGGTTTGAGCGTCGGTCCGCGGATTCTGTTGCTCCAGAAAGTGGAAAGCCCAGCTTTGCT
>DATCFW010000346.1:0-2857 GCA_036509295.1 Solirubrobacteraceae bacterium
CACCCGCAGGCGGATCGCCCCGTCGGCGAGGTAGATCACATCCTGGGGATCGACGCACTCGGCCAGACCCGCCCACGAGACCGACATGCGCTCGCCGTCGCCGTGGTCGGTCGAGCCGCAGATGAGCACCAGCCGCTCCCCGGGCTTGAGCTCGACGCGATCGTCGTGCAGCGCGCCGATGCGCAGCTTGGGTCCGGGCAGATCCTGGAGGATCGCCACCGGCCGCCCGACGGTCTCCGCGGCGGCCCGCACCAGCGCGACGTTCTCAGCGTGCAGATCCCGGCTGCCGTGAGAGAAGTTGAGCCGGGCCACGTCCAGGCCCGCCTGGACCATCCGCGCCAGCGTGTCGGGGTCACGCGATGCCGGACCGATGGTGGCGACGATCTTGGTGCGGCGCATCCCGAGCAACGCTACTGCACGCGAGGGGAACGACTCGTTAAAACGCGACGAGGATGTGAGCGCTCACACCGTCATGGCGCCATCGGTCACGATCGTCTCCCCATCCGCGCTGAGACGGCCACCAGAGCGCAGGTCGCAGATGAGGTCCCAGTGCAGCGCCGAGACGTTGGTACCACCGGTCTCCGGGTAGGAGCGCCCGAGGGCGAGGTGGACGGTGCCGGCCATCTTCTCATCGAGCAGGATGTGCCCCGTCGGGCGATCGATGCCGGTGTTGGTGCCGATACCGATCTCGCCGAGATAGCGAGCGCCCGGGTCGGTGGCGAGCGCCGCCTGGAGGTACTCGTCACCGCGCTGCGCCGCCGCCCTCACCACCTCGCCGTCGCGGAACTCCAGCTCCACCCCGGTCACGGTGACCCCGCGCGGCCCGGTCGGAACGGTGAAGCGAATCGCCCCTGAGGCCGACCGCTCGTGCGGGCCGGTGAACACCTCTCCGCTGGGCATGTTGCGCCGGCCGTCGGAGTTGATCCAGGTGCGGCCGGCCACCCCGAGGCGAACGTCGGTGCCCTCGGCCTCGATCCGGATCTCCGACGCGGCGTGCAGCCGCTCCACCAGCTTGGACTGATGCTGGGAGAGCGAGCGCCAGGCCGCCACCGGGTCGGGCCGATCGAGGAACAGCGCCCGGTCCACGAACGCGGCGTACTCGCCGTGTGCCATCCCCGCCTGCTGGGCGAGCGCGGGCGTCGGCAGCAGCGTGCCCGTCCAGCGCAGCGCCAGCGACGCCTCCTGCAGCGGCCGGCGGGCGGCCGCCACCTGGGCGACCAGTGCCGGATCGATGTCGGCGAGCTCGGTCGTATTGGCCGGAGCGTCGATGCGGACGAAGGCGTCGATCGCCTCGGTCAGCGCCAGATCCACCGGCGGCGGCTCACCGCGGTGGCGCTCGCCACCATGCCGGAAGAACTCGGCGCCCAGGCCGGGCGGCTCGAGGCGCACGAACGGCCATGCGTCACGCTGCAGGATCGCGGCGTGGAGCGCCGTCGCCAGGTCCTCGGCGAGCGTCGAGGAGAACACGCCGACCCGGTCGCCGGCCTGAACCCGGACGCACCAGTCGCACAGCAGCGCCGCAAATGCCGCGGGATGGGGAACCTGGCTCACGGCACCTCCAGCTCGGGGAAGTTCTCGGTCACGTGGGCGCGCAGCGACTCACGCACGAAATCGCGCTCCGCCGCCGATGCCATCCGGTAGCGACCGAGCAACTCCTTCTGGCGCTCGGTGACCAGCCCGGAGATCGTCCATGACACCGCCAGCCGTTCGAACAACAGCTCGAGCGCACGCTGGCGGGCGTCCTCGCGATGCAGGCCGCCGTCGAGCACCGCGGTGTACTGGCGCCGGGTCGCCGGGGTCAGCGCACCGCGCAGGGCGAGCACATTGCCCGCGGCGTCGCGGTAATCGCTCGCGGGAGCGATGAGCTTCTCCCGCTGACGGTTGCGGCGTCCCACCGCCTCCAGGCTACCCGCCGTCACACCGTGGCGGCGGCGGCCTGCTCGAGCTGTCCGCGCACGTCGCCGGTGACCGGGTCGGCGTGGCCGGCCCAGGCGACCGACGGGTCCAGCGCCGCCAGCTTGCGGATCGAGGCCCGCGCCTGTTCGACGTCTGCGGCGAACGCCGGGTGGGGGATGCGGGGCCCGCCCTTGCGCCCGGTCTGGATGTCAAGCGTGTAGACGCAGTCCGAGACCAGGGCCAGCCGGTCCGCGTGACGGAACAGGCCGATCAGGCCGGGAGCGTGGCCGGGCAGCTCGATGACCTCGAAGCCGGCGACGTGATCGCCCTCGCCGACCGGGCCAGCGATCGGCACCGCGCCGCCGTCCCACGCCGGGAGCGCCTTGCGGAAGTACGCCCGGCCGTAGCCGCGGAGCTTGGCCATGTCCCAGTAGTCGCGTAGCGGGCTCGGGGACTCGGCGGCCGGGCGCTCGGCGGGATGGCAGTAGACCGGGACGGCCAGTGCCAGTCCCAGTGCCGGCGCCGCGCCGCGATGGCCGGCATCGGCGTGGCCGAGGATGACGCGGGTGGCGCCGCCGAAGCGCGCGCAGGTGGCGACCAGCGCGGCGCCCATCGCCGCGATGCCGGCGTCGAACACCGTCACCCCGTCGCCGTCCTGGATCAGGTAGACGTTCATCGTCTTGATCGGGAAGCCCCCGCGGACCACCCACACCCCGTCGGCGACGGGCTCGGTCCGGACGCCGTGGATCGACCCCACGGCTCGGGTGCGGGCGTTGGCGAGCTTGGCCAGGCGGGCCTGCGCCGGCGATCCGGTCGGCGGCAGCAGACCCAGCTGACGGGCGATGTCGCCGCTGTCGATGTAGGCATCGTTGTGGACGATGAGATCGTCCTGCACGGTGACGACGTCACATCCCTCGATCGTGATCCGGGCGTGGTTGGGGGCAAACCCCTGGAACCGGCC
>DATCFW010000347.1:0-11089 GCA_036509295.1 Solirubrobacteraceae bacterium
GATGATCGCCACCAGGGCGCTGGGCGCCAGCCCCACGATCGGCGCGACGATGAGGCCGAGGACCAGCCAGGCGGCGATCGTCAGCACGTCAACCGACAGGCGGGTGCGCTCGCGCCCGACGATCGTCATGAAGCCGGCGGCGCCCACGAGCGCGGCGACCATGAATACGCCCAGCGACCAGTGAGAGCCGAAGCCGAAGATCGCGCTCGTCAGCTTCCCCCCGACCCACAGAAGCAACGGATCGATGAAGCTGACCGCGACGTAGCAGGCGAAGATGTCCTCGGTCGAGTCCCACGGGTCGTCGAACACGGGGCGCTGCGGCGCCAGCGCTGCCCGCAACGCCGACGGGTCAAGCGCGGCTCGAAGCGAGCTCGTCTGGGGCGATTGGCTCTCCACGTTCACAGGCTCCGGGACCGATGATAGGCGTTTAGGCCTCGGCGGGATCGCCGGGCGCGGCGGCCAGAACCGGCCCGAATCTCGAGCGGGCGGTGTCTAGGGGTGGGAGCGCACGCGTTCGTTCAGGCCCCGCAACATGAGCGCCGTGGTCGCCCAATCGAAGAAGTCGCCGCCGGTGATGATGGCCCGTTGCCGCACCCCGCGACTCTTCAGCTGTCCGCGGAAACGCAGCCGGACGGTCGTCTGCGTGCCGGAACGCGCGGTGAGCAGCAGCGCCCAGGTAAAACGCCCGCCGCCGCGCTCAGATCGGTAGACGAGGGCGTGCGGCGGATCGATCGCGGCGACCTCCAGGTAGCCCTCGCGGCCGCCGTAGTCCGGGATCCGCTCCCCGACCGCGATCGACTGCCAGCGCGGCTCGACCGCGCGGCTGGCCCGCCGGCCCGGCGGGAGCAGCCGCTCCACGCGCCCTGGCAGATACCACCCGGCTCGCCGCTTGCCGAGCTGGACGAGCCACGGCCACACGTCCTGCGGCGGCGCGTCGATCACCGCGGACCGGTCGAAGACCATGGTCGCCGCGGGGAGCAGCTCGTCTCCCGGGAGGCCGGCGGAGCTCGAGGCCATTGACCGTAAGGATGGCGCGTTGCCCCCCGCTCGCTTGAGCACGGCCAGCTCGATGTCGAGCATGGGGTGGCGGCCGGGCAGCCAACCGGCGTTGTTGATCAGCGCGTCGACCCGCCCTCAGGCGGCGTCGGTCTCCTGCGCGGCGGCTCATTTCACGCGGCTGAGCCACGCCGCCCCGCGCCCGGCGGCCGCGCTCACGCGGGCGGGCGCAGCCAGCCGCCGGCGAGCACGGCCAGACCGTCGCGCGCCAGCCCCGCGGCCGCCTCGGGATCGGCGTCCTGTACGGGGACGGCGCCGTCGGCGATGACCGCCCGCAGCAACCGGCCCCGGCGCTGACGCAGGCTCCCGGCAAACGGCGCCTGACGGCGGGGCGCCGGCGCGAGCGCCGGCTGATCGGCGCCGGCGCACCCCTCGCGGACCGGGCAGCGCTCGCAGCGGGGCCGCGCCGTGCAGATCCGCTGGCCGAACTCCATGATCGCCTGACCGGCCCGCCACGGGTCGCCGGCGATGTCGACGCCGCCCGGGTAGCGGCGCGCCAGGACGCGCCGGACGTTGACATCAACCGGGAGCACGGGCTGTTCGAGCGCGAAGCAGCGAACCGCGGCGGCGACGTAGGCGCCGACGCCGGGCAGCACGGTCAGATCCTGCGGCCAGCCCGAGTCGACGACGATGCGCGCCGACCGGTGCAGGTCGCGCGCTCGCCGCGGATAGCCGAGGCCCTGCCATTGCGCCAACACGTCGGCGAGCGACGCCGAGGCGAGCGACCCGACGGTCGGCCATCGCTCCATCCACCCCACCCACGCCGGCGCCGACCGGCTCAGCGTCGTCTGGGCGGACATCACCTCCGCCACCCACACCACGTAGACGTCCCGGGTGCTTCGCCACGGCAGGTCGCGGGCGTTGGCCGACCACCAGCGCAGCACCGCCGCCACCTCGGGATCGGCGACGGTGACGGCGGTGGAGTCCGGAGCGCGCATGTGCGGGCGCAACGGTACCGTTGGCGCCGATGCCGCCGGCCTCCCCGTCGCCGCTCGTCCGACGCTTCAACGTCAGGATCCCGCTGAGCGACGGGGCGACGCTCGCCGCCGATCTGGTCCTCCCGGACGGGCCGCCGGCGGCGGCGGTGGTGATGCGCACGCCCTATGGCCGCGGTGGCGAGCGGGCGACCGTCCGCGCCGATGCGTTCGCCGCCGGCGGCTACGCCGCGGTGTGGGTGGACGTGCGGGGTCGAGGTGACTCTGACGGGATCTTCGAGCCCTATCGCAACGACGGCCGCGACGGCGTGGACGTCATCGCGTGGGTCGCCGCCCAGGACTGGTGTGACGGGAAGGTCGCCACCTACGGCGGCAGCTACCCCGGCCGGATCCAGTGGCTGACGGCGCTGCACCGCCCGCCGGCGCTGGCCGCGATGATCGTGCAGGTCACGCCCGCGGACCCGTTCGTGGAGAACCCGACCGGCGTCCCGGGCCCGATGCACATTCACTGGTACCGCATGACCGATGGTCGTGTCCTTCAGTACACCGATGCCGTCGACTGGATGGACGTGTACCTGCACCGTCCGCTGACGGACCTCGACGAGGCCGCCGGCTTTCATTCCGCGCTGTGGCGCGAGGAGTGCCGTCATCAGACCCGGGATGACTGGTGCGACGCGCTCCGCTACCAGCATCGCATCGGCGAGGTCGACGTGCCGGTGCTGCACATCTCGGGCTGGTATGACGACGAGGAGATCGGCACGCCGGCGAACTTCGCCGCCATGGTCGCCGCCGGCCGCTCGGGCCAGCGGCTGCTGATGGGACCGTGGGGGCACCAGGTGAACGCCGGGCGCTGGCTCGGCGAGCTCGACTTCGGTCACGATTCGGTGATCGATCTCGAGTCGGCCATGAACGGCTTCCTCGACGAGCAGGTCCACGGGCGAGCGCCCGCCGAGCCGCCGGCGCCGGCACGGGTGTTCCTGATGGCAGCGAATCGCTGGCTGGACCTGACCGAGTGGCCGCCGGCGGGGAGCGTCGAGCGCCGCTGGTATCTCGACAGCGACGGACGCGCCAACTCGCGGTTCGGCGATGGGCGGCTGAGCGACGCCGTGCCGCCGCCGGGAGCTGCGCCCGACACGTGGCGGCACGACCCCGACCGCCCCGTGCCGTTCATCTCCGACGCCTCATCGGCGCAGATCGGCGGTCCCGATGACTACGCCGGCGTGCAGGCACGGGGCGACGTGCTCGTCTACACCAGCGAGGCGTTGACCGAGCCGCTCGACGTGATCGGGCCGGTCCACCTCGTTGCGCATGTCGCCACCTCGGCCGCCGACGCCGACATCACCGCCAAGCTCGTCGACGTGCACCCCAACGGCTTCGCCCAGCGACTGTGCGACGGGCTGGTCAGGCTCCGCTATCGCGACGGACACGACGGCGCGCTGCCGGTCGTCTCGGGGACGGTCTACGAGGTCACCGTGGTCATGTGGGACACCGCCCAGCGGTTCCTGCCCGGGCACCGCATCCGGCTCGAGGTCGCCGCCTCGGCGCACCCCAAGTTCGCCGTCAACCTCGGCAGCGCCGGTGACCAGACCACCGAGACCGAAGCGGTCATCGCGGACAACGTCCTTCATCACGACGCGGTCTGCCCATCTCGATTGGTGCTCACCGTCATGCCGTAGTGGATCGTGCAACCCGCCGGCGCCACGGCTTCAGGATTGGGTGGCGACCGTCGATCAGTACAAAGAGGAATGCGCTGGAATAAGAGCTAGCAATGTCAGACGTTTTTGTCGCCAGGCAGCCGATCTTGGATCGACGGCTCGAGGTCGTGGGCTACGAGCTGCTGTTCCGCGACGGACCGGTGCGGGACGAGGCGTTGATCACCAGCGCCGAGGGGGCGACCGCGACGGTCGTCCTGAACTCCTTCACCGAGATTGGCCTGGAGCGGATCGTCGGGTCGCACACCGCGTGGTTCAACGTCTCGCGCGAGTTCGTGCTCCAGGGACTCGCCCGCACGCTGCCGCCGGGGCTGGTGCTGCTGGAGATCCTGGAGGATCAGCTGGTCGATGACGAGTTGATCGCCGAGATCACCGCGCTCAAGCAACAGGGCTACCGGGTGGCGCTGGACGACTTCCACTACCGCCCGGAGGACAAGCCGCTGCTGGAGCTCGCCGATGTCGTCAAGCTCGATCTGCAGGCGCTCGGGCGAGACGGCCTGTCCCGCGAGGCCGCTCGCCTCGCCCCCTACGGGGTCACGGTACTCGCCGAGAAGCTCGAGACCCAGGAGGACTACGCCTACTGCTCCGCCGCGGGCTGCGAGCTGTTCCAGGGCTACTTCTTCTGCCGCCCGGAGCTGGTGCGCGACGCGCGCGTCGATGCCACCCGCCTGTCGCTGCTCGAGGTCCTCGCCACGCTTCAGGATCCGGGCGTGGACCTCGCCGCCCTGGAGCGAGCGATCGTGCGCGACATCGGTCTCAGCTACCGGCTGCTCCGCTACATCAACTCCGCCTTCTTCGGACTCGGCCAGGAGGTCCGCTCGATTGGACAGGCGCTGGCGCTGCTCGGACTGGCCAACCTGCGCAAATGGGTGGCGCTGAGCGTGTTCGCCGGCATCGACGACAAGCCGGCCGAATTGACCGTCACGGCGTTGATCCGGGCTCGGTTCTGCGAGCTCGCCGGCGAGCGACTGCCCGGCACCAGCCGCGGCGAGCTGTTCACGCTCGGCCTGTTCTCCGTCATCGATGCGCTGATGAACACGCCGATCGAGGCGGTGCTGGACCGGCTCCCGTTCCCGCAGGACCTGCGTGAGGCGCTCATCACCCACCGCGGAGACAAGGGAGAGCTGCTCGAGTGCATCATGGCGGTGGAGGCGGGCGACTTTGACCGCGCGGAGGCGATCGTCCCGCGCGCCGGCGAGCTGTATCGCGAAGCGGTCGCCTGGGCCGACCAGGCGGCGGCGCCGCTGTTCGCCGAGCCGACCCCCGGGTAGCCGCCCTCGCGCCCGCCGGGAGTGGCGCCCACACGGTACGCGCCGGGGCGGCACGGCGCCCGCGATATACTTGATCCATCAACGGTTCGATCTCAGTCACGCTGTTCAGCGACCCCGCGTGCCCGTGGGGCTACTCCGAGAACCCGGCGCTGCGGGTCATCGAATGGCGATACGGCGAGCAGTTGGACTGGCGCCTGGTCCTCGTCGGCCTGAGCGAGGACACCTCCCGATACGCCGAGCACGGGTTCACGCCGCTGCGGATGGCCAGCAGCGGACTGCGATTCCGGGACCGCTACGGGATGCCCTTCGCGCCCAACCCCAAGCCGCGGCTGAGCGCGTCATCGCGCGCCTGCCGGGCGGTGATCGCCGCCCGCCGCGAGTGGCCCGGTAGCGAATGGCGGGTGTTCCGGGCGTTGCAACTGGCCAACTTCAACACGCCGCTGCTGTTCGACGATGACGAGCAGATGCGAGTCGCCCTGAGCGACGTGCCCGGGGTCGACGCCGACGAGATCATCGCCCTGATCGACGCCCCCGAGGTGCTCGCGGCCTACGAGCAGGACAAGGCGCAGACGAGGACCGCGGCGGGCTCGCCCACCGAGCTGCAGGGCAAGGCCGGCAACAGCGACGGGGCCGTCCGCTACACCGCGCCGTCGCTGCTGTTCGAGACGGCCGACGGGCGGCGGCTGGAGGCGGGCGGCTTTCAGCCCGTCGAGGCGTACGACGTGGTGATCGCCAACCTCGACCCGACGCTCGAGCGCCGGGCAGCACCGGAGGACCCCGGTGCACTGCTCGAGTACTTCGAGTTCGGCCTCACCACCCAGGAGGTTGCCGCGCTGATGACGCACGGCAACGATCTGCCCGATCGCGCCGCCGCCGAAAGCGCGCTGCTGGCGCTGGTGAGCGAGGGACGGGCCACCCGCCTCGCGCTCGGCGACGACGCCGTGTGGGTCGCAGGCGATCGGACCGGCGCCGGCCGTCTCGCCGCCGCGGCGGCCACCACCACGGGCTGACGGCTCGTCCCAAACCACAGAGCTACACAGCTCAGAACTCAGGGATGATCCGCTCCGGATCGGCCGCGCCGCTGTCGATCGCCGCTTGGCGGACCGCTTGAGCCACCGTCTCGTGCACGGCGCGATCCAGCACGTCGGGCACCAGTTCTGATTCGACGGTCAGCCCGGCCAGCGCCCAGGCGGCGGCGCGCTTCATGTCGATGTTGATGGCGCTGGCGCCGGCCAGCAGCGCCCCCCGGAAGATGCCCGGATACCCAAGCACGTTGTTGACGCTCGTTCCATCAGCGGCGAATGCGGCGCCGGCGGCGAGCGCGACGTCGGGCTCGATCTCCGGCGCCGGGTTGGTGAGCGCGAGGATGACCTGGCCAGGGCGCACGAGCTCCGGGGCGATCAGGCCGGCGCGGCCGCTGGTGGCGACGACGACATCGGCCTGGCGCATGACCCCCTCGAGGTCGGCGATCTCGATCCCCCGGGCCTGCGCCCGGGCCTGCGCGTCTGGATTAGGGTCCGCCGCGAGCACGCGCTTGACGCCGGCGTCGTGGATCAGCGAGGCGATGCCGTAGCCGGCGGCCCCGAGGCCGATCTGCCCGACCACCGCCTGGTCGAGACGGATGTCGACCTGCCGGCACGCGGCGATCGCCGCCGCCATCGTCACCACCGCGGTGCCGTGGACGTCGTCGTGCATCACCGGCTGGGGCAGCGCCTCGATCAGCCGGCGCTCGATCTCAAAGCACTCGGGCGCCGAGATGTCCTCGAGGTGGATGCCGCCGAACCCAGGCGCGATGCGGACCACGGTCTGCACGAACTCGTCGACGTCCTTGGTGTCGATCAGGATCGGCACCGCGCTGACGCCGACGAGCTGGGCGTAGAACAGCGCCTTGCCCTCCATCACCGGCATGCTGGGGACGGGGCCGATGTCCCCGAGGCCGAGGACCCGGGTGCCGTTGGTGCAAATGGCGACGCTGCGGCCGATCATGGTGAAGCGCCCGGCGAGCTGCGGGAACTCGGCCAGCGCGGTGCACACTCGGGCCACGCCGGGCGTGTACACATCGCGCACGTCCTGGTTGGTGAGGATCGGCCGACGACCGACGACCTCGAGCTTGCCGCCGTCGTGGGCGATGAACGCCCGGTCGTGGAACCAGGCGACGCTCACGCCGGGCAGCTCGTTCAGGCCGGCGGCGAGCGCCTCGGCGTGGTCCTTGTCGCGCAGCTCGACCGTGATGTCGCGCAGCGACTCGTTGCGGGCGACGGCGATCGTGGTGACATCACCGATCAGGCCGCCGTACTCCGAGATGCGCGTCGCCACCTGCGCCAGCTGGCCGGCATGGTGCGGGATCCGCAGGCGATACGTGCAGTCCATGGCCATGCGCTACTCCTTCACGGGCGTCGAGGGGGATGGTGGCAGGCGGGTTCGGCGCGCCCGAACCACGCAGTCGCCGGCGAGTGGGATCTCCTCGGCGGTCAGCGTGCGGGCGCCCAGCAGGACCCGGCCGCCCTGGACGCGGGCGATCAGCGCGGGGTCACCGCGCCGCAGCCGGCCGGCGAACGCCTCGGCTCCCGCGGGCCCCGGATCCAGCTCGACGCCCGGCCCGGGCAACTCGCGCAGCGGCAACGAGCCGCCGCCGACCGCGGACGGCATCGACACCACGGTGCCGCCGGTGAGGCTCGCCAGCTCCTCGGTGCGCCGAGCCAGCATCTCCGCGGAGAGCTCGAGCATCGCCAGCACCGGGATCTGGACATCCCCCAGCGCCGGATCGGCGTGCAGCTCCAGCGTGGCCTCCAGACCAGCCAGGCAGAGCTTGTCGATCCGCAGCGCCCGCGCGAGCGGATGGTCGCGGCAGGCGCCGACGTGCGCCGCAGCGCCGACGATGATCCCCGCCTGCGGGCCGCCCAGGAGCTTGTCGCCGGAGAAGCACGTGACCGCCGCCCCGCCCGCCAGCGACCCGCGGGCCGTCGGCTCACTGGCGAACACCGGCCGGGCACCTTCCAGCGCGCCCGATCCAACGTCATCGATGACCGGCACCCCGAGCCCCGCCAGCTCGGGCAGATCGGGCCGCTGCACGAAACCAGTCATCCGGAAGTTCGATTGATGCACCCGCAGGATGGCGCCGGTCTCCGGGCCGATGGCGGCGGCATAATCCTGCACCCGCGTACGGTTGGTGCTGCCCACTTCGACCAGCGTGGCGCCGGACTGCGCGACGACATCCGCGATCCTCAGGCCACCGCCGATCTCGACGAGCTCGCCCCGGGAGACGATCACCTGCCGACCGGGTCCGGCGAGCGCCGCCGCCGCGAGCAACACCGCAGCGGCCCCATTGTTGACCACCAGCGCATCGTCGGCCCCGGTGAGCGCGACGAGAAGGCTCTCGGCCCGGCGCCCCCTCCGTGACCGCTTGCCGGTGTCGAGATCGAGCTCGAGCGCCGCGTATCCGACCGCCGCGGCGGCGATCGCCGCGCGCGCCTCCGGCGCCAGCGGCGCACGCCCGAGATTGGTGTGGAGCACCACGCCGGTGGCGTTGAGAACCCGCCGAGTCCCCGGGGCAAGCCGCGCGCGGGCGCGTTGCACGAGGTCCACCTCGTCGTCGCGGTCATCGTTGAGCAGCTCTCGACGGCGCGCGGCGAGCTCGGCACGGGCCACCGCGGTCGCCAGGCGATCGACTGACGGCAGCGCCCGGAGCCGCCCGTTCGGCGACTCGGTCACCACGACCGTCCAGCGGAGCGACGAAGGAGGCGAAGCTTCCCACCGCGGGGTCGCCACGGCTCACCGGCCGTGAAGGCCGGGCGGGGCACCCGCCCCAGTCGCTCCCCGCAGCACATCAGACGGATCACTGTGCCTCGATCGTACCGGCGAGCGGCCGAGCACCACCCCCTCGATACCCTGCCAGGCCGTGACCGCGCCGCGCCTGCATCTGGTCCTCGGTCTCGTGCTCAGCATGGCGATCGTGCTCACCCACGCGGTCGGTACGGCCGGGGCGCAAGGCCCCGCCGCGGGCGCCGACGCGCGGGTGAGCTCATCGTTCGTCATGCACGGCGTGATCGTCACCGCGGTGCGAGTGCATGGCGAGCACCGGGGCCAGCGCGTCACGCGCCAATGGTCGTTCATGGCGCGGTCGTGTCAGGGCAGCGTCTGTCAGCGGCTGCTGCTGCGGCGCGAACGCAGCGCGCATCACTACAACCGGCTGGTGCTGTCCCGCGTAGGGACTGGCCGCTACGCCGGTCGCGGCCGGTTCTATGCCGGCCTTCGCTGCGGGGGACGCCACGACCCCCGCGGCGAGGTGGTCCCGTACCGGATCACCGTGGCGGTGACCAACGCGGTAGTCATTGGCGGCGTGGAGTTCGCCCGCGGGATAACCGCCTCCTACACGAACCTCGCGCGCATCGATCGCACCCGCTGCCCGATCGGGCCCAGCCACGACGCGGCCCGCTACACCGGGGTGGCCTCGGCGCTGCCGACGCCGCCAGCCGCTGCGTTCGCGGCGTCCGCCGTCGGGGCGACTCCGGTCACCGACAGCGTCCAGTTCACCGACACCTCGACGCCGGGCGCCGCTCGGGCGCCGATCGTCGGCTGGCTGTGGAACTTCGGAGATGGCTCGTCGGGGGACGCCGACAAATCGCCGGCGCGGGATCCGGTCCACACCTTCACCGCGCCGGGGACCTATGCCGTCTGCCTGATCGTGACCGACGCCAACGGCCTGCGCGCCGGCCTCTGCCGCGACGTCACCGTCCCGGTCGCCAGGGCCGGATCCAGTGTGAGGCTCAGCCCTCGAAGCGGAGCGTCGCCATCACGGCCGCCAGCTGGCCCACCAGCCGCGCGGGCCGGACCCGAACCGGCGAGACCACGGCGTACAGGCAGAACGGGCGTCCCGCCGCGGTGAAGAACCGCTGTCGGCCGAGATGTCCGGGCCGCGCGACCTGCACCTGAGCGCGCGCGAAGTCCCCCACGCGCAGCCGCGGACTCCAGGCCGCGGCAAACAGCCCTGCGCCCGCGGTGACGCGGTCATCGATCCGATACTCGACCAGCGCCGCGAACGCGCCGTCGGCACCCATGCGCTCGGTGACCGCCGCGCCGAATGCACCGGTGTCGGGGCGCAGGGCAAAGTTGGCGATGTGCAGAAACGGTGCGCTCTCCGGGCGCCGGGCGATCCTCGCCTCCCAGCCGCGCGGCACCTCGATCGACAGGCCGTGACCGCTCGTTCTCAAATGAGTGCCCCGATCACCACGCCGACCGCGACGACCTCGGCGGCGACGACGAGCGACCGCGACGGAGCCGCCAACGCTGTCATCCGCTCGTGCAGCGCCATCAGCCCCTGGGTATCCCTAACCCCGCGCGCCGGCAGCAGCGATAGCGCGCGCGTGACCCCCAGGGTCGCGCCGACGGCCAACCCCGCCGTCACCGTGCCGCACAGCACCGCGCCCACGGCGGCGGCGTACAGCGCCGCGCTGGTGACGATCGTGCCCAGTCCGGTGCCGAGCTGCGCGCCGAACGCGACTCCGTAGACCCAGCCGCGATAGCGCGCCATCCAGTCTTCGTTGACCTGGCGGCGCGTCGTGGGAAGGCGGCGACCCAGCGGCGTGGCATCGAAGCCGAGCGCGACGAGCAGGACGACAAGCGCGGCTCCGGCACGCCACGAGCCAGCGGGCGTCAACGAGCCGACCGCGCCTCCCGCCGCCCCGGCGAGCGCACCCGCCGCCACCGCGCCGACGGCGAACGCCGAGGCCGTCAGTCGCCATGAGAATCCCCGGCTCCGCTCGCCGAGCGGAGTGATGCTCGTGAGCATCGACTGTCCTCAGGGAGACCAGGCGGCGCGCAAGCCACCGGCCAGAGCCACGAGGGCGAAGGCGATTGGCAGCAGCGGAGAGCTCACCGATCCCCGTGCGGCGGGCGCCGGGGCTCGCTCGGATACAGGCTGGGGTGCCCCGGACCGATCCCCGACCGGGCCAGCGAGCGCTCCGATCGCGCCGCGCGCTCGGCGGTGCTCCGGGCTGGGGCGCCATCGCCAGCGCCGACGCCGTCCGCGTCGGGGGCGGCGTTGTCGGCGGCGTCCGCGAGCGCGTCGTGCACCATCGTAACCAGCTGGGACCACGTCACTGACGACCCCCGGCCG
>DATCFW010000348.1:0-5188 GCA_036509295.1 Solirubrobacteraceae bacterium
TCGACGCCGCGGCCGAGCTGGCCCGCTCCCGCGGCGCCCCCGACGCCGCCGCCGAGCTGATCGAGCTGGCCCTACGCCACACCCTGCCCGCCGAGCACGAGGCCCGCGCCGAGCGGCGGCTGCAGGCGGCGTCGCTCCATCTCGACGCCGGCGGCCGAGACCGCGCCGCCGAGCTCCTGCACGAGCTGCTCGACGGGCCGGCCCCGGATCGCCTCCGCGCCCACGGCCTACGCCTGCGCGCGGCGCTGGAATGTCACTCGCAAGGCTTCGCCGTCGCGCTGCGAAGCGCGACCGCGGCACTGGAGCCGGCCGCCGGCGACCCGTCACTGGCGGCGGCGATCGAGCTCGACGTCGCCTTCTACCTGGTCGGGGTTGGCGACGTCGGCGGCGGCCTGCGCCACGCCGAGGCCGCCGTGGGGCGGGCCGAGCTGCCCGGCGCCGACGTGGGCGTGCTGGCCGACGCGCTGGCGGTGGTGACGATGGTGGGGTTCCTCGCCGGGGACGGCCCCGCCCGCGAACGGCTAGACCGCGCGCTCGCGCTGGAGGAGCGCGACCGCCCGCGCTCGCTGTTCACCTCACCGCGCTACATCGCCGCGCTGATCGCGCTGTGGACCGGACGCCCCCGTGACGCGGTGCGGACCCTGCTCGAGCTGCGCGCGGAACGGATCGAGCGAGGAGTCGAGAGTGACATCCCCATGTTCACGCTCTACCTCGTGTGGGCGTACCTGGATCTCGGCGAGACCGACCGCGCCGCCGGGATCGCCGCCGCTGACACCGCCGCGGTGGCGCTGCTCGGGGACCGGTGGTTGGCGGCGCTCACGCTGAGCGCCCGGGCCCTGGTGGACGCCCGACGGGGCGAGATCGCCGCCGCCCGTGAGCGGGCCGACCAGGCGCTCACCCAGCTCACCGAGCTCGAAATGTGGACCGGCACGGTCTGGCCGCGCTGGGCCCTCGGGTTCGCCGAGCTGTCGGCCGGCGATCCGGCCGCGGCCCACGCCGCGCTGGAGCCGCTGACCGCGACCCTGCCGTCGCTCGGACTCGTCGATCCCGCCGGCCTGGCGTTCCTGCCCGATGAGATCGAGGCGCTCATCGCCCTGGGCGAGCTCGATCGCGCCCAGCCGCTGATCGAGCTGCTGCGCCGGCTCGGCGTGGCCCACCGCCGGACGTGGGCGATCGCGGCAGCCGCACGGGGACGCGGGATCCTGGCGACCGCCCGCGGGGATCTGGACGAGGCGATCCCGGCCCTTGAGGAGGCCCTGGCGGCGCACGATCAGGTCGAGATGCCGTTCGAGCGCGCTCGAACGCTGCTCGCACTCGGACGCGCTTGCCGCCGACGCAAACGGTGGTCAGCGGCGCGCGCCGCGCTGCGCGAGGCGCTGGGCCTGTTCGAGCAGACCGGCGCCCAGCTGTGGGCGGACGCCGCCCGCGGCGAGCTCGCCCGCGCCGGCGAGCGCACCGCGGACCCAACCCAGCTCACCGCCACCGAGCGCCGCGTCGCCGAGCTGGCGGCGTCAGGCCTGAGCAATCAGGAGGTGGCCGAGCGGGCGTTCCTCACCGTCAAGGGCGTCGAGGCCAACCTCACCCGGGCCTATCGCAAGCTGGGGATCCGGTCACGGGCCGGACTATCCGGGGCGCTCCCGCACTTCGACGAACCGGTCGGTTGAGCGGGCGCGCCGCCCGCCGCATCGCCCCGCGCAACGCTCAGTTTTTTTGCTCGTAGGGTTTTCCCCCTTTGCAGGTCCACGCCCGCGTCGTAGCGTGGCAATCAGCGGTTCGGCTCGGGGGAGCGCGGCTCAGGGGGCGGCAGCGCGCAAAGCGTCCTGGGTCACCCTCATCGTGGGACCGGGCTACTTACCGGGGGCTAGACGGTCGATGAGGGTGACCCGGGGCGGCCGAGGGAACGGGCGGCCCGGGATCATCGGCTCGGGGTCGGCTGCTCACGACCTACGCGGTGGCGGTGGCGGTGCCGGTGGCCTGGGCCGGGCCGATGCCGCGGATCAGGTCGGCGGCGCGTTCGGCGATCATGATCGTCGGCGCGTTGGTGTTGCCGCGGACCAGGGTCGGCATCACCGAGGCATCGACGACCCGCAGCGCCTCCATCCCCAGCACCCGCAGCTCGTTGTCGACGACGCGACCCATCCCGCACGACCCGACCGGGTGGTAGATCGTGGTGGTGTTGCGCTCGATGTGGGCGATGAGGCTGGCGTCGTCGGTGCCGCCGGGCGCGGCGCAGACCCCGGTGGTGACGCCCGCCAGCGCCGGCTGACCGGCGATCTCGACCGCGCGGCGCACCCCCTTGACCAGCGCCGCCCGGTCCTCGTCGTCGACGAGGTAGTTGTGCAGGATCCGCGGCTTGGCGGTGGGCACGCGTGAACGGAGCTTGACGAACCCGGTGCTGGTCGGCCGCAGAAGACACGCCGACAGCGCCCAGCCGTCGACGCGGATCTCGCCCGCGCCGGCCTCCGGGAACAGCACGGGAATCATGTGCAGCTGGACGTCGGGCGCGTCGAGGCCGTCGTCGGTGCGCAGGAAGCCGCCGGACTCGGCGAAGTTGGAGGTCAATGGACCCCGGCCCTCCGTGGTGAGCAGACCGAGGTTCTCCTCGGTCTCGGCGGTGAGCAGGGACGCCTCATCAGTCGTATACGTGATCCACGCCGACGGGTGGTCCTGGAGGCCCTGCCCCACCGGCAGCTCGTGGGCGCACGGGATGCCGACCAGCTCAAGGTCGGCCGCCGGGCCCACCCCGGACAGCAACAGGATCTGCGGGCTCTGGTAGGTGCCGGCCGACAGGATCACCTCGCGCTCGGCCCCGATCTCCGCGAGCTCGCCGTCGCGGTCGATCTCGACCCCCGTCGCCCGGACGCCGTCGAGCAGCAGTCGGGTGACGTGCGCGCCGGTGATCAGCGTGAGGTTCTCGCGTCCCAGGATCGGATGCAGGTAGCCGACCGCCGCCGAGCAGCGCATCCCGTTGCGCTGGGTGACCTGATACCACCCCACCCCGTCCTGCTCGGGTCCGTTGAAGTCCTCGTTGCGCGCCAGGCCGGCCTGCTCGGCGGCCTCGATGAACGCCGCGCACGTGCGGTACCGGCTGCGGCCCTCGATCACGCTGAGCGGGCCGCCGGCCCCGTGGAGGTCGCTCGCGCCGCGCTCGTTGTCCTCGGAGCGGATGAAGTACGGCAGCACGTCGTCCCATCCCCACCCCTGGTGGCCCATCGCCGCCCAGCCGTCGTAGTCGGCGCGGTTGCCGCGGATGTAGACCATCGCGTTCACCGATGACGATCCGCCGAGCGTCTTGCCCCGCGGGAGGTAGCGCTGGCGTCCGGCGAGCCCCGGCTCGGGATCGGAGATGAGCGTCCAGTCGTACTTGCTGGTGCCGATCGCGAGTACCCCGGCCGGCAGGTGGATCTCGTCGGCGGCGTCGGGTGGTCCGGCCTCCAGCAGGCAGACCGTCACGTCCGGATCCTCGGACAGGCGCGCTGCCAGCACGCATCCAGCCGAGCCGGCCCCGGCGATCACGTAGTCATAGGTGCTCATCGCGCCCTCCCTCGAGTAGCGTCTCGATCGTGCCGCGCGGCAGGCGGTGCGACCACTGGGTACGGAAATCATTCTCGGTGGGCGAGCATCGCGCCGTCAAGTCGGTGCCGCCCGACGGGCGGCGACCAGCGAGCGAGCGTCCGAATGCGGACGTCTGCGGCCGTACCGGCCGGCCCGGCCGGTCAGGACATTGCCGCCACCAACCGGTGATGGCGCAGCTCGGACGGCGGCGCGCCGTGCAGGACCCATGTACGGTCATCGCGCCGGCTGAGCAGTCCGCGCTTGCTGAGCACCCCCATCGCGCTGGTCACCGCCGGACGATGCGCGCCGACAAGGTCCGCCAGCCGCTGATGCGAAAGCGGCAGATGCACCACGATCCCCTCCGGCAGCACGCGCCCCCAGCGCTCGGCGAGATGCCAGAGCGTGAGCAGGAGGCGATCGTCGACGCGCTGGTGATGGGCGATCGCCATCGCCACCGCCAGCGAGTGGGCGCGCCGCATCCCGCGGCCGAACAGCTCCAGGCCCAGTTCCGGCCACGGCGTGATCCGCACGATCAGCCGGTGATCCAGCACCGCCATCCGCGTCGGCTCCAGCACCACCCACCCGACCTCGGCCTGGACATGGGAGCCGTCATCGTCCCAGCTCCACGGCCGGATCACGTCCGCGTCGCCCAGCAGCTCCACGCACCGTTTCCCCAGCACCTCCACCTCACGGGTGAGCAGGCCGTCGACGATCATGAATCCGCGGTGGTGGGACTCCGGCTCGACCGAGGCGGCCACGTCCCACGCCCCCTGGGATAGGCGCCTCACCCGGGTCGTGGCCTCGCGGCGGGCCCGCTCCCGCTCGGGCGGCGCCAGCAGATCCCCCAGCTCGGGGTCGGCGTCGATGAGGCTGATCAGCTCCGGCGCCATCGTCCTCGTCCGGGCGCCGGCGCTGGGACTGCCGGTCTTACTCGCTCGCTAATAGTCGTCGTCGATCCGGACTGACCAGCGGGCATCGTCGCCGCCCGGAGTGACCTGGATCTCGTAGGTGCCTGGACCGGCAGCGAAGGTGTGGGACTGATCGCTGCCATTGCTGAGCCCGAAGCCCGCCACCGCCCGGCCGGTGGCGGCATCGATCACCCGCGCCGTCGGCCCCGAGCACCAGAAGATCCAGTTGCAGGTGCCCTGAAAGCCCATGCTGTAGACGACGCGCCAGTGCTGCCCGATGATCCGGAACGGGCCCGAGCTCCCGGTGGCGAACGTGGTCAGCGGGCGCCACTGCGGGGTCTCGGCGACCGACAGGTGGACGGTCGAGCCGGCCGGCGTGCTGTGATCGGCGGCGGGCGTCTGGGCGACGACGGTGCCGGGCGGGCTGCCCGGCGCCGGCACGAAGCGCGCCGCGACGTGGAGAAGGAGGCTGGCGAGGGAACGCTGGGCGGCGGCGAAGCTCTCACGGGTCACCGACGGGGTCGAGACCGGCGCCGGGCCGCGGCTGAGCGTCAGCTGCACCGCTGAGTCCTTGAGCACGCGCGACCGGGCGCGCGGCGCCTGGCCGATCACGGTCCCCGCAGCCGCGGCGGCATAGCGCTGCCCGACACGGAGCTTGACCTGCGCGCGGCGAGCGGCGGTGAGCGCCGCGGCGCGGCTCATGTGGACGAAGGCGGGCACCCGGG
>DATCFW010000349.1:0-18086 GCA_036509295.1 Solirubrobacteraceae bacterium
CGAGTGGTCATAGCGCTCGCCGTCGACCTGCTCTGACTTCGGCAGCAGCGCCTCGACCCGCTCGCGCAGCTGCACGAGCGTGTAGCGGGAGTCGGACTGCTGCACGATGCCGGTGATCAGCTCGCCGACGCGGTCGCGGTACTCCTCGAACATCATGTCGCGCTCGGCCTCGCGGATCCGCTGCAGGATCACCTGCTTGGCGGTCTGCGCCGCGATCCGGCCGAAGTCGTCGGGCGTGACGTCCTCGACTTCGATCTGATCCTCGTACTCCTTGAGCTTCTCGAGGTCGATCTCCGGTTCGGGCGCCTCGCGCATCTCGCCGGTCTCGGGATCGACCGTGGGCTGGGCATCCTCGGTCGCCTCGACGAGCAGCTGCTCCTCGAGCTCCGGCGGGATCTTCAGCTCCCACACAATGAAGTCGCCGCTGTCGCGATCCATCTCCACCTTGGCGTAGGGCGCCGAGCCGGGCGTCTTCTTGTAGGCCGACAGCAGCGCGTCCTCGAGCGCCTCCATCAGCTTCTCGTGTGAGATGTTCTTTTCCGCTGCGAGGCCCCGTACGGCCTCGACGATTTCCTTGGACATGGCCTCAGTCTCCGGGTACGAGGTTGGAGCGGACGATCTGCTCGTACGGGATCGTCACGATCCCGTCGCCGGCGGCGATCGTGATGTCGCTTTCCGTGGCACCGACCAGCTCGCCCACCACCGAGTTCGCCGTCGGTGCCGGCTGGGTGTGGCCGGTGGCGGCCTCCCGCAGACGCACGCGCGCGCGGCGTCCCAGGAACCGGCTGTAATGCTGGGGCTTGGAGAGTGGGCGGTCCGGTCCGGGTGAGGAGACCTCGAGCGAATACCGCTCGCGGTACTCGCCGAGGTGGCCGGTGACCCGCTCGCACAGAGCCAGGCTCACGCCGTCCGGGTGGTCGATGAACAGACGCAGGGTGGGGCCTGCGACCTCCGCCAGCAGCACCTCGACCTCAGGTTCGACGCCGGCGAGTCTGGCTTCGATTTCGGTCTGTAGGGCACTCACTGTCTCCTCCATAAATCTCATAAAAAAAGCGGGCGAGCGCCCACTTTCAAAAACGGCACCGGGAACGCCCGGCCGGAAAGCTGTGTCGCTGAGCGTAGCACTGCCGCCGCCGATCGGCGGACGATGCGATGCAGTCTCAGTGGCCCGCCCAGGGGCCCGCTGGCGTCCGATCGCGAACCTCAGGGCCGTGGGCCTTCAGCTGTCTGACGTGCCGGCGGCGCGTGCCCGCGCGCGATCCCGGTAGACGCGATAGTCGCGCCGGCTCGGCTGCAGGCAGGCGGCCAGCGCCAGCGGCTGGCGCGCCTCGGCGTGCCGGCCCATCATCTGCAGGCAGCGCCCCAGGCAGAACAGCGCGAAGTCGTTGGTCGGCGCCCGATCGATGACCGCCGTGAACTCCTCGGCGGCCTCGGCGTAGCACTGGGTGTGGAACAGCGCGCGGCCCAGAGCCTCGCGCACCGAGGACTTGTCCGGCGCGAGATCGCGGGCGCGAGCGAGCGGGATGGCGGCCTGATGATGATGGCCGGCCTCGAGCAGCTCAGTGCCGCGGCGGTACAGGTCATAGACGTCGTCCACGCCCACTAATTCTAGGACTGCGGGGCGGCGTCCAGACGGGTCCGGTGCGCCGGCAGCCACGGCGGGAGCGCCCAGAACGCCTGCAGGCCGCCGCGGAATCCGAGGCCGCGGGACAGCTCCTCCCGCAGCGCCCGGCGCTGCGCCGCGGTCGGTGTCGCGGCGGCGCCTCCGTAGCGCGCCAGACGCAGGGCGCGGACGTAGGCGGCCGCGTCGGGCGACGCCGCCACCCGGTGCTCGAGCGCGGCGAGCGTGATCCCCTCGCCGGCGGGACGGCCGGTGCGGCGCAGCGCCTGCTCCAGCTCGGTCACCAGGTCCTTCGCGCCTGCGCTCGAGCGCACGATCCGCGCCACCGGCCACCCGAGCAGCGCAAGCATGAGGACCACCGGCACCAGCAGCCACGGGCTGAGGGCCGACCCGCTGCCGTGGTGAACGGTGACGTGTCCGGCGGCGCCCGAGGCTCCGATCTCGCGCCGGGGGATCTGCCCGCCCGCTGCGCGGGCGCCCACCTGCGACTTGAGGATCGGCGGCGCCGTCACGCCGCCGCGGGCCGGCGCGCTCGTCGGCGTCGGATCAAAGCGGACCCAGCCGTAGCGCGGGAACCACACCTCGACCCAGGCGTGGGCGTCGATGTCGGAAACGACCCAGCGATGCTGGGCGCGGACGTAGGTTCCCGACGTGAACCCCGAGGCGACGCGCGCCGGGACGCCGCCCATCCGCAGCAGTAGCGCCATCGCCCCCGAGAACTGCTGGCAGTACCCCTGCTTGGACGAGAACAGGAAGTTCTCGAGCGGGTAGCGGCCGGTGGGCGGGTTCTGATCGTAGGCGTAACCCTCGGTCAGATGGCGCTTGACCGCGGCCACGAACGCGTACGGCGTGGTGGCCTGGTCGGCCAGCGTTCGGGCGAGCCGGTAGGCGCCGGCGTACGGCGAGCGCTGCAGGAGGGCGGTCGCGTCCGGGATCGAGCCGGGAATCGACGCCGACGGCTTGCCCGGCGCATGGAACGTCGGGAACACCACCTGCGGGGACGGCCCCTCCAGGGTGCCGTCGGTCGGGATGGTCAGCGTCAGATCGGCCGCCAGCGGGGCCGCCGGATAGTCGCCGCCGGCGGTGAGCAGCGCATGCTCGGACGGGCTGGGCGAATAGGTCGAGACCGAATAGTTCGCTCCGGGCCCGAGCGTCTGGCCGGCGATCCAGGTCCCGGGATCGGCGCCCTCGCCGAGGCCACCCGTGATCGGCGACGGCTGCGCGGCGTAGCCGGCGGCGATCACATCGGTGGTGGCCAGGCCGAGCAGCGTCACCTTGATCGTCTGGGTCCAGCGCAGCGCGGCGGCGGTGCTCGGCGGCGGCAGCGCGATCGCCGGCGTCGGCGAGCCGCCGATCCACGCGTAGCCGTTGAACGTGTCGAGGTCCTCGGCCTTCCAGTACTCGGGCGTGCGCGCCTGCACCGCGAGCACCTCGTGACCATCCTGCGGCCACCGCAGCGGGCCGTAGGTCTGGTTCCAATCGAAGCGGTCGACGTGGACCACGGTGACCGTTCCCGCCCAGGCGCGGTAGTTGACCCATGGTTGCCCCTGATCGATTCGGGGGGCGGCGATCGCCCCGGCGACCCCGGCGATCCCGACGAGCGCGAGCGCCGACGCCACCGCCCCGGAGCGAACGCGCTCGCCCCACAGCAATCCCGCCAGCAGCGCGAACAGCAGCAGTCCCTGAAGGTAGGGGAACTCGGGCCGGATGAGCGTCGACGGAACCACCGCCAGTGCGGTGAGCGGCAGCGCGGCCGCCGCGCGGCGGCCATCGCCGAACGACGTGCCCGGGCGCCCCGCGAACGCCAGCACCGCGGCGGCATCGAGCAGCAACACCGCCGCACCGAGCACGATCACCAGCCGGATGGCGTGGCTGGTGCCGACGTACGGGACGAGCGCGTTGGGCAATCCGGCCAGGCCCGACCCGATCCGGTCGGCGCTCACCGCGATCCGCAGATGGGTGAACCAGTGCCACCGCAGGCCCGCCACCGGGAAGGCGACGAGCAGCAGCGCCGCCGCCGCCGCCGCGGCCGCCGCCCGGCTGCGTCGCGCCGCGAACGGGACGGCGCCGGCCATCACCACGGCCACGATGAGCACGCCGACGAGCCGCCACGTCGGCGCTGGGCGCAGCAGCGAGGCCCACCGGTCGGTGCCGTAGGCGGCCAGCGCGGTGAAGGTGGCCAGCCGGATCCACGGGCGCTCCTGGTGCGTCGCCGCCTCGGCGTCGCGGAGCCGGGGCGGATCCCATGGCCGGGGGGACGCGCCGGCGGTATGGGCGCTCGCACTCATCGTGCCCACTCGCCTGCCGGGCTCGAATTGGACCCGCCCACCCCGGTGTGAGCCATCCAGTTGCTCATGCCGGGGCCGCCTGCGGCCGGGTGCGCTCGCGGTCGCGTCCGACGCCGAGCAGGAAGCCGCGGCAGCCGCTCACCGACAGCGTGGCCAATGCCGCTCCGTGCAGGCCACGCGGACGCCCGCCGACGAGCCCGGCATCGGGCACCACCAGCACGGTGGCGCCGGCGCCGGGGCCGGTGAGCACCGCCGCCAGGCGCGGGGCCGGCGCGGCGGCGACGTAGATCAGCGCCCCGGTGCGGCTCGCGGTGACCCCCAACGCCGGCGGCGACGAGCCCGGGCCACCCTGGACGAGCGCCAGCCGGGCGTAGGCGGCCGGCCAGGTGACCAGCTCTCGGTCAATCGACGTCGCGCGCTGCTCGCCGGGCAGCAGCAGGCCGCAGCCACCGGTCCGGGCCAGATCGAGCACGAGCGACGCGGCGGCGCGCACGGCCGCGTCGAGCTGGTCGATCTCCGCCGGCGTCGGGCGCTCCGCCATGCGGGCGTCGAGCACCACCAGCGGCCGGGCGTCGCCGTCGGCCTGCAGGCGGCGCTCGATCAGACCCGCCCCGCGGGCCACCGCGGGCCAGTGGATCCGCGATGCCGGCGTGCCGATGCGATACGGACGCAGGCCGTCGACATCGACCGCGGCCATCGCCTCCGCGCCGGCCCGCCCGTCAGGGAGCTGCAGGCGCCGACCCTGCCCCGGCCGCAACCAGCGGACGGGCTCGGTGCGCGGGAGCACGAGCAGTGACTGGGTGCTGCCGCCGCCGGCGGTGCGGGCGTGGACCAGCTCGAGCGGGTCACAGATGGTGAGCGAGGGCGGCGGCAGGCGGTGCAACCCCCGGCGCGAGAACTGGGTGACGACCCGCACACTCGCGCGGTGATCGCCGCGCAGCGGCGCGAGCCCACTCGAGAGCTCGAACCGCGAACCGGTGAACGGATCGGTCACCTCGGCGCCCGGCAGTCCGAGCCGGCCGCGCCGCACCTCGATCGTGGCCTCCAGGGGCTGCTCCTCGATCACGCGCTCGGCGGTGAGTTGGCGCTCGGTCCGCGCGCCGCGCGCCGCCGCCCACACCCACACCGGCGTGACCGCGCCGAGCGCGAACAGCCCGACCGCCGGCACGAACAGCGACGAGGCGTCGAACACGAGCGCCACCAGCGCCAGCAGCGCGCCGGCCACCGCCACCCCGACGGCTCGGCGAGCGAACATCCGCGGGCCGGCCACGCGTGCCGCCTACAGCGCCCGGACGGCGCTGATCGCGTCGAGGATGACGTCGCGCGCCGCGGCGCGCGGTGTCTCGGGGGCGAGGACGAGGCGATGGGCGAGCACCGGCAGCGCGAGCGCCTGGACGTCGTCGGGCAGGGCGTGATCGCGCCCGTCCATCATCGCGTGCGCCTTGGCCGCCCGCAGCAGCATCAGTCCGGCGCGGGGGCTGGCGCCGAGGTCGACCCGCTGATCCTCGCGGGTGCGCCACAGCAGCCGGACGATGTAGTCGCGCAGTGGCGCGGTCGCCCGCACCCGGGCGGCAGCGTCCTGCGCCGCCAGGACCTCGGCCGCGGTGACGACCGGGCGCAGGGCCATCACCTGATCACCGGTCTCGTGCGCCGCCAGCATCCCGGCCTCGGCGTGCCGATCGGGATAGCCGAGGGACAGCCGCACCATGAAGCGATCGACCTGGGCCTCGGGGAGCGGGTACGTGCCCTCGTACTCGATCGGATTCTGGGTGGCCAGGACGAGGAACGGGCGGGCCAGCTCGTGGGTGTGGACGTCGACGGTGACGCGCCGCTCCTGCATGCACTCCAGCAGGCCGGACTGGGTCTTGGGCGAGGCGCGATTGATCTCATCGACGAGCACGACGTTGGCGAACACCGGACCGGGACGGAACTCGAAGCGCTGCTCGCGCTGGTCATAGACATTGGTGCCGACGACGTCGGCCGGGAGCAGGTCTGAGGTGCACTGCACCCGGGCGAACTGGCAGTCGATCGAGCGCGCCAGGGCGCGGGCCAGTGCGGTCTTGCCGACGCCCGGGTAATCCTCGATCAGCGCATGGCCCTCGGCCAGCAGCGCGACGATGAGGTGGCGCAGGGTCTCGGCCCGCACCTGCACCGCCTTCTCGATGTTCGTCGCCAACGCTCGCCCGACGGCGGCGAAGGCCTCAGACTCGTGCGGCGCGAGTGGGGCCTGTTCGGATGGCTCGATCGTCTGACTCCTTGGCTAGCGACAGCAGGTCCTGCACCACATCAAGGACGCCATCGGCGATGGACGTCTTCCCCGCCCTGGCCAGACGCCGTGCCGCGCCCTGAGCCAGCACGATCGTGACTTCGTTCTCGGGTGTATCAAACCCGATTCCCGGCTGCGAGACATCGTTGACCACGATCGCGTCCAGTTGCTTGCGCTCCAGCTTGCCGCGGCCGTACTCCTCGGCGCCGGGGCCGTGCTCGGCGGCGAACCCGACGAGCACCTGACCGGGGCGGCGCCGGTCAGACAGCGCGCTGAGCACGTCCTCGGTGACCTCCAGCTCGATCTGCGGCGCGACGGGTGGGTCCGATTTCTTGAGCTTGCGCGCCGCCGGCTCTCGGGGGCGGAAGTCCGCGACGGCCGCCGCCATCAGCAGCACGTCGCAGTCGCCGAACCGCCCGGCGCAGGCGGCGCCCAATTCGGCCGCCGTGGTGACGGGGACGATCTCGACGCCGGGCGGCGTCGCCAGCGCGACGTTGGCGACGACCACGGTCACCCGAGCGCCCCGGCGGGCGGCCTGCTGGGCGAGCGCGAATCCCATCCGGCCGGAGGAGCGATTACCGATGTAGCGGACGCTGTCGATCGGCTCACGGGTGCCGCCGGCGGTGACCAGGACGGACACCCCGGCCAGCGACCGCAGGCGGGCCCCGATGTCATCGAGCCTCGCCTCGACGGCGGTGAGCAGCTCCGCCGGCTCCGCCAGCCGGCCGACGCCGTGCTCGCCGTGGGAGGCGAGCGGCCCGGTCCCCGGTCCGATCACCGTCACGCCGTGCGCGCGGAGCAGCTCGAGGTTGGCCTGGACCGCGGGGTGCAGATACATGCGGTTGTTCATCGCCGGCGCCACCATGACCGGGATCGCGCCCGCGCCGCCGACCCCGGCGAGCCCGCCGGCGGCCAGCGCAGCGGTGGTGACGAGACCGTCGGCGTGGCCGTGGGCCAGTTTGGCGATCGTGTTGGCGCTCGCCGGCGCGATCAGGTACAGGTCGGCGTTCTCGACGAGGGCCAGGTGGCTGATGGGCGCGCGGTCCGGTGCCGGCTCGCCGGGATAGGCGCCTCGCAGCGGATCGTCCTGAAACTCGCTGGTGAGCACCGGAGCGCCGGTGATCCCCGCGAACGACGCCGCGCCGACGAACTGCTCGCTGGCCGGCGTCTGGATGACGCGGACCGCGTGGCCGGCGGCGATCGCCAGCCGGGCGGTCTCGAGCATCTTGTACGCGGCGATGCCTCCGGTGACTCCGAACAGCAGCCGCGCCATGTTCCTACCGCCTGCCCGTCCTCGAGTAACCGGGCGCGCCCGACACCGCCGTCGGCGTTACCGGTAGTGGTACTTGATCTTGCCCTGAGCGACTTCCTCCAGCGCGATCGTCAGGTAGTTCTTGGAGCGGGTGTCGACCATCGGCGGCGGAAACTCGTCAAACGTGCCCTCACCGAGGTTGTGGTAATACGAGTTGATCTGGCGCGCGCGCTTGGCGGCGACCACGACGCTGGCGTAGTCGGAGTCGACGTTCTCCAGCAGCTTGTCGATGCGGGGTGAGATCACGGTGGCAGTCTTTCGTCGGGAGCCTTTAGGTTAGCGTCGTCGGTTAGCGCGTCGCGCACGATCCGCTCCAGCTCATCGGTCGCCTGCTCGAGCCGGTCGTTGATCACGACCCGCGAGAACTCCGGCTGGGCCTCGAGCTCTGACTCCGCGGTCTGCATCCGCTGCTCCACCTGCTCGGCCGCATCGGTCCCCCGGCCGACCAGGCGCGCGCGCAGCGCGTCGCGCGACGGCGGCGCGATGAACACCGCGACCGCCTCGGGCATCGCCTCGCGGACCTGGCGAGCCCCTTGGACCTCGATCTCGAGCACGATCGGCTCGCCCCGCCCGAGCCGGCCCTCGAGCTCGGAGCGCAGCGTCCCGTAGCGGCTCCCGGAGTAGGTGGCGTGCTCGACGAACTCGCCGGCGCCGACCCGCCGATCGAACTCGGCGAGGCTGAGAAAATGGTAGTGCTCGCCGTCGCGCTCGCCGGGCCGTGGCGAGCGCGTGGTCGCCGACACCGACAGGCCGAGCTGCGGCACGCGCTCGAGCAGGCCGCGAATGAGCGTTCCCTTGCCGACCCCGGAGGGTCCGGTGATGACGAAGACTCTGGCCATGGCCGGGACCTGCCCCATCCCGCCCGCCCGGAACCGGCCCCGCCCGCCCGGCTCAGCGCCGGCGCAGCAGCGTGACGAGCTCGCCGCGCTGGCGCTCGGAGAGCCCGCCGAGCGTCTTGCTCGGCGAGATCCGGCACTGGGAGAGGATCTTGTTGACCTTCACCCGCCCGTACTTGGGGACGGCGAGCAGCAGGTCGAACACCTTGGCGGTCTGGAGGTAGTCCGGCGGCGCGAGCAGCAGCTCGTGAATCGGCTGACGACCCGCCTTGAGGTCCCGCTTGAGCTGCGCGCGACGACTGCGGATATCGTTGGCTCGCTGGAGCGCCTCCATCCGCTGCACGAGCGAACGCTCGGGTGCGGCGAGTGGCTTGGAGAACGATTCACTGACCGGCGGCATCGGCGGCGACTATACATCGTGGGGCTGGTCGATCAAGCCCAATTGGGGCAATTCGACTCAACCTCAACTTGAGCTTCAGCATCGTCGAGCCTGGTTTGGATGATTTGGAGCTTTTGCAGGGCCTTTTGGCTTCCCATACCGCGGAGGTGACAGCGGTGTTCCAGTGACTCGGGCCCCTACACCGGATAACTGACACACCCCGTTGCCGTCGCCACTTCGGCGGCGATCCTGGCGCCCGCGGAGGGGTCCCGGAAGCTCTCGGTGCCGACGGCCACCAGCGTCGCCCCGGCGCGCATCAGCTCCCTCGCATCCCGGCCGCAGGTCACCCCGCCCATTGCCACCACCGGGATCCGGATCGCGGCGCACACGGAGTGCACCTGCGCGAGCGCGATCGCCCGCACCGCCGGCCCGGAGACGCCGCCGGTGATCCCCCCGAGCCACGGCTCGCCGGTGCGCGGGTCAAGCGCCATCCCGCGCAGCGTGTTGACGAGCGAGACGGCGTCGGCCCCGGCCGCCTCCGCGGCGAGCGCCACCAACGGCACATCGGAGGCGTTGGGCGTCAGCTTGACGATCAGTGGCTTGTCGGTGAGCGGCCGGACGACCCCCAGCAGCTGTGCGACCTCGGCAGGGTCCGCGCCCATCACCATCCCGGTCTCGACGTTCGGGCACGAGACGTTGAGCTCGAGCGCGGCCACCTCGTCGCGCGCGGCGAACGCCGACACGAGTGCGGCGACCTCGTCTCGGCTGAAGCCCATGACGTTGACGATCAGCGGGACCGGCAGCCGGGCCAGGTCGGGCAGGTCGTGAGCCAGGTAGCCGTACAGCCCCTTGTTCGGCAGCCCGATCGAGTTCATCAGCCCGGCGGGCACCTCCCACAGCCGCGGCGGCGGATTGCCCTCCCGGGGCTCGAGCGTCACCGTCTTAGAGACGAACGCGGCGAACGGGAAGCCGGTCAGCAGTGCGTCTCCGAACGCCCGGCGGGCGGCGATCGCATCGAACGTTCCGGACGCGTTGATGATCGGATGGGCGAGCTCGATCCCGCAGAAGGTCACCGGGGTCAATGGCCCGCCCCCGACGTGAGCGCGGTCTGCAGCCGGGACGCCTCGATCACCGGGCCGTCGACGCAGACCCGGACGTAGCCGTCCGTCGTCGGGACCACGCACCCGAAGCACGCGCCGAACCCACAGGCCATCCCGGATTCGAGCGCGAGCTGCGCCGGCACGTCGCGCGCGGCGCACAGCGCCCGGACGGCCTCGAGCATCGGCGGCGGTCCGCAGGCGTACACCTCGGCGTGGCGGCCGTGATCGAGTTCGGAGTCGAGCAGCTCGGTGACGAGGCCGTGGTGGCCGGCGCAGCCATCGTCGGTGGCGACGCGCGCGCCGGGCAGCAGCTCGGCCCCGGGCGCATGGGCGGCGTCGCGAAATCCGAGCAGCACGGTCGCGCTCCCGTCGAGCTGGTCCTGCCAGATGGCCAGCGGCGCGATGCCCACCCCGCCACCGACGAGCAGCGCGCGGCGGCGCTCGCGCGGCGGCGTGAATCCGATCCCGAGCGGTCCGAGCAGGGAGAGCTCGTCGCCCGCGCGCAGCTCACACAGCCGAGCGGTCCCCGGCCCGACATCCTCGATCAGGAACTGGAGCTCGGCGCCGCCCGCGGGGGCGCGCAGGACGCTGAACGCGCGTGGAAGATACGGCCGCTCGCCGTCTCCCCCGCCCCAGCGCTGCGCCGAGCGCAGCATGTAGAACTGCCCGGCCTGCGGACGGGGACCGAGCGGGTCGATGCACCGCAGCACGCTGTAGGCGCCGTGGCGGTCGTGGGCGATGACCCGCGCGCGCCGGGTGCCGAAGGGCGCCTGAACCCGGTCGGCCATCACCACGCTCACTGCGACGGAGCCGGAGTCACCGGGCGGTGGCGATGCAGCTCCTGGAGCGACACCACCTCCGGCTCGCCGCGCCGCGCACTGATGATCGCCCGCGCCGCGGCGAGTCCGCCGGACATGGTGGTGATGCACGGGATCCCGCGAGCGATCGCCGCCGAGCGGATCTCGTAGCCGTCGGTGCGGGCACCCGTGCCCACCGGAGTGTTGATGACGAGGTCGACCGCGCCGCGCTCGATCCAGTCGACGACGTTGTTGGGCCCCTCGTTGATCTTGTTGATGCTCGTGGCCGGGATCCCCATCCGCCGCAGCGACTGGGCGGTCCCGCGGGTGGCGATGATCTCGAAGCCGAGGTCGTGCAGCAGGCTGGCGATCCCGATCGCCGCCGGCTTGTCGCCGTCGGCGACGGTGAGGAACACCGTCCCCCGGTTGGGCAGGGTGGCGCCGGCCGCCGCCTGGGCCTTGGCGAAGGCGGTGGGGAAGTCGGCGGCGATCCCCATCACCTCTCCGGTGGAGCGCATCTCGGGGCCGAGCAGCGAGTCGGCGCCGGCGAAGCGGCCGAACGGCAGTACCGCCTCCTTGACGCACACGTGGCCGCAGGTCGTGAGCTCCGGCAGGTCGAGGTCGGCGATCCGATCGCCGAGCGCGATCCGGCAGGCGAGCTTGGCCAGTGGCACGCCGATCGCCTTGGACACGAACGGCACCGTCCGCGACGCGCGGGGATTGGCCTCGATCACATACAGGCGGTCGTCCCCGCGGATCGCGAACTGGACGTTGAGCAGCCCGACCACTCCGAGCGCGCGGGCGATCCCGATCGTCTGCTGGCGGATGCGCTCGAGCATCTCGCCGCCCAGCGTGTGCGGCGGCAGCACGCAGGCCGAGTCACCAGAGTGGATTCCGGCCTCCTCGACGTGCTGCATGATCCCGGCGATCCACACATCGTCGCCGTCGCACAGCGCGTCGACGTCGACCTCGATCGAGTCCTCGAGGAACCGGTCCAGGTAGATCGTGCTCGTGTCGGCCCCCACCCGCCCCACGCGGTTGAGGTAGTCCTGCAGCCCGGCGACGTCGTAGACGATCTCCATCGCCCGGCCGCCGAGCACGTAGCTCGGGCGCACCAGCAGCGGGAAGCCGACCTCGGGCGCGGCGGCGAGCGCCTCCTCGGCACTCGTCGCGGTGGCGTAGGGCGGCGCGCTGTAGCCGAGCCGGTCGAGCAGATCCCCGAACCGGGCCCGGTCCTCGGCGAGGTCGATGGCGTCGATGCCGGTGCCGAGAATCCGCAAGCCGGCCTGCTCCAGACCGGCGGCGAGCTTGAGCGGCGTCTGGCCGCCGAACTGCACCACCACGCCTTCGGGCTGCTCGAGCTCGCAGACGGCGAGGACGTCCTCGAGCGTGAGCGGCTCGAAGTACAGCCGGTCCGAGGTGTCGTAGTCGGTGGAAACCGTCTCGGGGTTGCAGTTGACCATCACCGCGTCGCGGCCCGACTCGCGGACGGTCTGGGCGGCGTGCACGCAGCAGTAGTCGAACTCGATTCCCTGCCCGATGCGGTTGGGGCCCGACCCGAGGATGACGACGCTGCGGCGATCGGGGTCGCGCGTGACCTCGTGGGTCGGGCGGCCGTCCGGTCCCGGGCGTTCCCACGCCGAGTAATAGTAAGGCGTGCGGGCGGCGAACTCCGCCGCGCAGGTGTCGACGGATTTGTAGGTCCGCACACCGTCGAACGGATACCCGTCCGCGTCTGCCCACCGCCAGCCGCCGGCCACCAACTCGGCGAACTCGCGCAGGAACCACGGGTCGATGCTCGTCCGGCGGTGCAGCTCCTCGACCGACGCGCCGCGCCGCAGCGCCTCCAACAGATGGTCATAGCGGTCGGCCCCGGGGCTTTGCAGCAGGGTGAGCAGGTCCTCGTCGTCGTCGGGGGACGCGGGGATGGTGTCGAGCTCACGGGAGCGCAAGGCCTTGGCGAACGCCTGCTTGAAGGTGCGCCCGAGGGCCATCGCCTCGCCGACGGACTTCATGTGCGTCGTCAGACCGGCCTCGGCGCCGGGAAACTTCTCAAACGCGAACCGCGGCCACTTGACGACGCAGTAGTCGATCGCCGGCTCAAAGCTCGCCGGGGTCGCCCGGGTGATGTCGTTGGGGATCTCCTGCAGCGTGTAGCCGACGGCGAGCCGGGCCGCGATCTTGGCGATCGGGAAGCCGGTGGCCTTGCTGGCCAGCGCGCTCGAGCGCGACACGCGCGGGTTCATCTCGATGACCATGATCTCGTCGGTCGCGGGGTTGACGGCGAACTGGACGTTGGAGCCGCCGGTCTCGACACCGACCGCGCGGATGACGGCGATCGCCTGGTCGCGCAACGCCTGATACTGCTTGTCGGTGAGCGTCTGCTGAGGGGCGACGCAGACGCTGTCACCGGTGTGGACGCCCATCGGGTCGAGGTTCTCGATCGAGCAGACGATGACGACGTTGTCGGTGTGGTCGCGCATCACCTCGAGCTCGAACTCGCCCCAGCCGAGCACCGACTCCTCCAGCAGCACCTGGCCGATCGGCGACGCCGCCAGGCCGCCACCGACGATCCGGTCGACATCGGCCTCGGTGCGCACGACCCCCCCGCCCGAGCCGCCGAGCGTGAACGCCGGTCGCACGATGAACGGCAGGCCGAGCCCGACCAGCGCGTCGTGGGCATCCTGCACGGTGTGGGCGATCGTGCTGCGCGGGACCCGTAGGCCGGCGGCGGTCATCGTGTCCCGGAAGCGCTCGCGGTCCTCGGCGCGGTCGATGGCGTCGTAGTCGGCGCCGATCAGCTCGACCCCGAAGCGCTCGAGCGTGCCGTCCTCGTGCAGCGCCTTGGCGAGGTTGAGCGCCGTCTGGCCCCCGAGCGTCGGCAGCAGAGCGTCGGGGCGCTCGCGCTCGATCACCTGGGCGACCGGCCCGGGGAGCAGCGGCTCGATGTAGGTGGTGGTGGCCACCTCGGGATCGGTCATGATCGTCGCCGGGTTGGAGTTGACCAGGACGACCTCGTAGCCCTCCTGCTCGAGCACCCGGCAGGCCTGCGTGCCCGAGTAGTCAAACTCGGCGGCCTGCCCGATCACGATCGGACCGGAGCCGAGCAGCAGGATCTTGTGAATGTCCGTGCGGCGGGGCATCAGGCGGCGGCGGTGATGGCGTCGACGAAGCGGTCGAACAGGTACAGCGAGTCGTGGGGGCCCGGTCCGGCCTCGGGGTGATACTGGACGGTGGCGCCGGGCACATCGCGCAGCGTCAACCCCTCGACCGTTCGGTCATACAGGTTGATGTGCGTCAGCTCGGCGGCGCCGAAATCGGTCTCCCACCGGACCGGTTCGTCGGCCTCGATCGTCCGCTCGCCGCTGGGGCCCAGCACCGCGAACCCGTGGTTCTGGCTGGTGATCTCCGTCCGCCCGGTGCTCAGGTCCTTGACGGGATGATTGGCACCGTGATGTCCGAACGGCAGCTTGTAGGTCTCGAGCCCGACCGCCCGGCACAGCAGCTGATGGCCGAGGCAGATGCCATAGACCGGCAGCGTGCCGACGAGCCGGCGGACGGTGTCGACGATGTAGTCCAGCGCGGCCGGATCGCCGGGGCCGTTGGCCAGGAACACCGCGTCGGGCTCGGACGCGAGCAGGGCGTCGGCGCCGGCGTGGCACGGGTGCAGGGTGATCGTGGCCCCCCGGCTGCGCAGGTTGCGCAGGATCGAGAGCTTGACCCCGGTGTCGATCATCGCGATCTGGGGGCCGCTCGCACCGCCCAGAGCGTCGAGCACGTGCGCCTCCTTCGGCGTCACCTCGCGCGCCAGATCACGGCCGGTCATCGCCGGCTCCGCGTCGATCAGCTCGCGGGCGCGGGACTCGGCGATGCGCGCCGGGAACACCCCGCCGCGCATCGCGCCCCGGTCACGGATGTGTCGGACGAGCGCCCGGGTGTCGACATCGGTGATCGCCGGCACGCCGCAGTCGGCCAGCCAGCGGCACCAGCCGCCCTCCGCCCCGGCCGCATCCTCGCGGTCGACCGCGGCCCGCATGATCGCGGCGCGAGCGTGGATGCGATCGGACTCCATCGCCGCGGCGCTCACGCCGTAGTTGCCGATCTGCGGATAGGTGAACGTGAGCAGCTGGCCGGCGTAGCTGGGGTCGGTCACCGCCTCCTGGTAGCCGGCCATCGCCGTCGTGAACACGATCTCCCCCACCGCGTGATCGTCGGCGCCGCAGGCGAGGCCGTCGAACTGGGCGCCGTCCTCGAGCAGCACATAGGCCGTGGCCTCGCTCATCGGCTGGGCTCGCCCGCGCTCGCGGTCCCGGCCACTCCGGCTTGGGGACGGGCGTCGCTCGGGGTGGGTGCGACGGTCTGGGCGAGCATCGGCCGGCGGTAGGCGACCGCGCCGGCGGCGAGCGTCAGCAGCACCCGGCCGTAGAGCGTCCGGCCGTGGAAGGCGCAGTTCGACGAGCGGCTGACGTAGCCGTCCGCGCCGACCTCGTAACGCGCCTCGAGGTCGATCAGGCACAGGTTGGCCGGCTCGCCGATGGCGATCCGCGGCGTCGGCAGTCCGTACACCGCGGCGCCGGCGCTCATCCGCTCGACGACGGTGGCCAGGTCCAGCTCGCCGGAGATGACCAGCTCGGTGTAGACGGCCGCGAACGCCGTCTCCAGGCCCGTCACTCCCATCGCGGCCTGCTCGAACGGCACCTCCTTCTCGTGCACCGCGTGAGGAGCGTGATCGGTGGCGATGCAGTCGATCACCCCGGAGCGCAGACCCTCGACGAGCGCGCGGCGATCGGACTCGGCCCGCAGCGGCGGGTTGCACTTGAACCGGCTGTCGAGGGTGCGGACGACGTCGTCGGTGAGCGTCAGATGGTGCGGGCTGACCTCGCCGCTCACCCGCACCGGCGGGTGAGCCGTGTTCTTGGCCGCCGCCAACGCCTGCACCGACTCGGCCGCCGACAGGTGCTGGAAGTGGACGCGCGCATCCTCGTAGAGCGCCAGCGCCCCGTCGCGGGCGATCATCGTGGACTCCGACACCGACGGGATCCCCGCCAGGCCGAGGCGCGCCGACACCGCTCCCTCGTGCATGACGCCATCCCCGGAGAGCGCCGGATCCTCCTCGTGCAGCGCGATCAAGCCGCCGCACAGCCGCTGGTACTGGAGCGCCTTGCGCAGTATCCCGGCCGAGACCAGCGGCTTGCCGTCATCGGTGAAGCCGATCGCGCCGAGGTCCCGCAGCTCGGCCATCTCGGTGAGCTCCTCGCCGTGCAGGCCGCGGGTGATCGACGCCAGGAAGCCGACCGGCACCCGGGCCTGGCGCCGGGCGAGCTCGATCAGCGAGCCGAGTACGGCGGCGGTGTCGACCGTGGGGGTCGTGTTCGGCATCGCTACCACCGCGCAGTAGCCGCCGGCGGCGGCCGCCGCGGTGCCGGTGTCGAGATCCTCCTTGTACTCCTGCCCAGGCGTGCGCAGGTGGACGTGGGGATCGACGAAGCCCGGGAAGACGTGCCGGCCCTCGGCGTCGACGACGTCCGTGGTGTCGGTGGGCAGATCGGCCCCGCCGGGCGGGGACAGCTCCGCGATGTGACCGTCGCGGATGAGGACGTTCAGGGGCTCGTCGAGATCGCCCCGGGGATCGAGCACGTGGACGCCGCGGATGAGCAGGTCGACGCCCGGGCGAGTCGGATGAAACAGCCGTGTCGAGGTCATCACGCCACCGCCGCCAGGACCGGCGAGCTGACCAGCAGCTCGTAGAGAACCGCCATCCGGACCGCCACCCCCGCCTTGACCTGCTCGCCGATGAGCGCCTGGGGTGAGTCGATCGTCGCCGCCGACAGCTCGACGCCACGGTTGACCGGACCGGGATGCATCACCAGCTGGTCGGGCTTCAGTCGCGCGGCGTTGATCTGGTAGCGGGCGGCGTACTCGCGCAGGCTCGGCACGAACGACTGGTGCATCCGCTCGTGCTGCATGCGCAGGACGTAGATCACGTCGGCCTCGTCGACGCCGTCGAGCGTGGGCGTCGAGTGGCAGCCCAGCGCTTCGATCTCCCGCGGGATGAGCGTCGGCGGGCCGCACACGGTGACGTCGGCGCCCATCCGCGTGAACGCCAGGATGTCCGAGCGGGCGACGCGCGAGTGCAGGACGTCGCCGACGATCCACACGTTGAGCCGGTCCAGGGAGCCGAATCGGCGGCGCAGCGTGAACACGTCGAGCAGCGCCTGAGTGGGGTGCTCGTGCTTGCCGTCGCCGGCGTTGACGACGGTCGCCTCGGTCCAGCCCGCCACGAGTTGGGCCGCGCCGGCGTAGGGCGAGCGGATGACGATCGCCGCCGGGTCATACGCGGACATCGTCTGCACCGTGTCCTTGAGCGACTCGCCCTTGTCGACGCTCGAGCCGGCCGAGCGGATGTTGACCACGTCGGCTGACAGCCGCTTGGCCGCCAGCTCAAACGAGCTGAGCGTGCGAGTGCTCGCCTCGTAGAAGAGGTTGACGACCGTCCGCCCCCGCAGGGCCGGGACCTTCTTGATCTCCCGGCCCGAGACCTCCGCGAAGGACTCGGCGCGGTCGAGCACGCGCTCGATCCCGGAGCGGTCGAGGTCATCGATCGAGATGAGATGGCGGGGCATCCGGTGGCTGTTCATGCGGCCGCGGTCCTCGTCTCGCGATCGGATGCCCGCCCGCCCGGTCCACCCTCAATCGTGACCTCGTCGATGCCGTCGACCTCGCCGACGCGCACGTAGACCCGCTCGTCCCGCGAGGTCGGCAGGTTCTTGCCGACGTAGTCGGGGCGGATGGGCAGCTCGCGGTGTCCACGATCGACGAGCGTCGCGAGCTGGACCCGCGCCGGCCGCCCGTAGTCGAAGATGGCGTCGATCGCCGCGCGGACGGTGCGCCCGGTGTAGAGGACGTCGTCGACGATCACGATCGTGCGTCCGTCCACTGGGAAGTCGAGCGCCGTGGCGTGCACGACCGGCGCGGACGCCGCGCGGATCGTGAGGTCATCGCGGTAGAAGGCGATGTCGACCGATCCCAGCGGGACCGGCGAGTCCAACAGTTCGCTGGTCAGCGCGTGCAGCCGTCGGGCCAGGTGGGCTCCGCGGCGGTGGATCCCGACCAGCGCGATCGCCCCGTCGGGATTCTTCTCGACGATCTCATGCGCGATCCGCACGAGCGTGCGACGAATGTCATCGCGGTCGAGGGCGACCGTTACGGGTTCCAAGGTGCTCCTTCCTGATCTCACGGGACCGGGTTAAAGGGGCGGGAGAGTTGCTGCGGCGCAGCGTAGCAGCGAGCCCGGCGGTACAGATCGGCCGGGGGGTGCGCGCCACGGCTCCCGCGGGACCGTGTCCCCTAAGGGCTCGTTCATAAATAAGTCAGCAGGTTTGGTGGTCGCGGCGGCGAATTTTGGGGTGTGGTTGACGAGGTAGGGATCGGTGTGAAGTTCCGTGCGTTGGCGGGTGAGTTGAACGAGCGTCAGCGGCGGTTGTGGG